>DASVOY010000785.1:0-5156 GCA_036383115.1 Allostellaceae bacterium | reverse complement strand
GGATCGTCTCCCAGTCGTTCTCGACCGACATGCCGCCGAGATGGATGATGCCGTCGACGCCGCTGGCGGCGCGCTCGACCGCCGCGAGGTCGCCGAGATCGGCCGCGACGAACTCCTCGTCCACCGCGAGATCGACGGGCCTGGCGATATCGGAGAGGCGGAGCGCGGGATAGACGCCGCGCAGCAGCCTGCGCAGGCGGCGGCCGATGCCGCCGGCGGCGCCGGTGATCAGGACGCGCTGCAGTGCCATCTCATTACTCCCTGGGCCGTTGCGCCGGCCGCCCGGGACCGCGGGGTGAGTTTACGCTTCGGCTTGACAAGCTGCCGGCCAATTGGTGAGGTCATCATATGACCTGACTACTATGAGCCCAGGCGCCGGTCAACAGAGCGCGCGGGCGAGGGGAGGCCTGCGATGAAACGGCGTGACGTTCTGCGGGCGGGTGCCGCAGCAGTGGCGGTCGGTGCGGCGTCGATCGGCCTCCCGCGTGGTGGGCGCGCGCAGCAGAAGCTGGTGCTGAAGGCGTCGGACGTTCACCCCGCCGGATATCCGACCGTCGTCGCGGTCGAGCGGATGGGCAAGAAGCTCGAGGCGGCGACGAACGGCCGCATCAGCGTGCAGATGTACGCGGCGATGCAGCTCGGCGGCGAGAAGGAGGCGATCGAGCAGGCGCAGATCGGCGCGCTGCAGCTGGCGCGGGTCAGCGTCGGCGCGCTCGGGCCCGTGGTCGACGACCTCAACGTCTTCAATCTGCCGTTCCTGTTCCGCGACACCGCCCATATGGAGAAGGTGGTCGACGGGCCGATCGGCGACGAGCTTCTGGCCAAGGTCACCGACAATCCGCAGACGCGGCTCGTGGGACTGTGCTGGATGGATGCCGGCGCGCGCAGCATGTACGACACCAAGCAGCCGATCCGGAACATCGACGATCTCAAGGGGATGAAAGTGCGCGTCATGGGCAACCCCATGTTCGTCGACATGATGAACGCGCTCGGCGGCAACGGTGTCGCCATGGGCTACGACCAGGTGTTCAGCGCGCTGCAGACCGGCGTCGTTGACGGCGCCGAGAACAATCCGCCGAGCTTCGTCTTCGACAACCATTACCAAGTCGCCAAGCACTTCACGCTCACCGAGCACCTGATCGTGCCGGAGATCCTGGTGTTCTCGCGCCGCACCTGGGACACGCTCGCGAAGGACGATCAGGCGCTGATCCGGAAGCTCGGGCGCGAGGCGCAGCTCGAGGAGCGCGAGCTGTGGCACCAGACGGAGCAGCAGGCGCTCGACAAGATGCGCGCCTCCGGCGTCGATATCATCCAGGTCGCCGATCGGCAGCGCTTCCAGGACGCGGTCAAGCCGGTGTGGGACAAGTATGGCGGCAAATACGCCGAGCTGATCAAGCGCATCCAGGCGGTCCAGTGACGCCGGCGGCGCTGCAGCGCGGCTTTCGCCGCGCGATGGACACGCTCTATCTGCTTTGCGTCGTCGTGGCCGGGAGCGCGCTGGTGCTGATCTCCGCCGTGATCCCCTGGGGCGTCTTCACCCGTTACGTGCTCAACAGCGCCGCCTCATGGCCGGAGCCGATGGCGGTCCTGCTCACCATCGTCCTCACCTTCTTCGGCGCGGCCGCCTGCTATCGGATCGGCATGCATGTGAGCGTGCTGGTGGCGAGAGACGCGCTGCCGCCGCTCTTGCGCCGCATGGCCGAACTGCTCGCCGAGGGGATGATGGCGCTCGTCAGCTTGTTCATGGTGATCTGGGGGATGAAGCTCGTCGAGACCACCTGGTATCAGACGATCGCCGATTTTCCCGCGCTCTCGGTCGGCGTGACCTATCTGCCGATCCCGATCGGCGGCGTCATCACGCTGCTCTTCGTCATCGAGCGCGTGACCATCGGGCCGCCGCTGGTCGCCGCAGCGCCCGCCGCCGGCCACGCCATCGACTGACCGGCCCGGAGCGCGCCGCGCATGGAGATCCTGCTCGTCCTCGCGGTGCTGCTCGTGCTGTTCGCCTTGGGCGTGCCGATCGCCTATGCGCTCGGCCTCGCGGCGCTCGCCGGCGCGTTGTGGATCGACATCCCGCTCGAGGCGGTGATGCTGCAGATCTCGAGCGGCGTCAGCAAATTCGCCATGCTCACCATCCCGTTCTTCGTGCTCGCCGGCGCGATCATGGCGGAAGGCGGCATGGCGCGCCGCCTCGTCGCCTTCGCCGACGTGCTCGTCGGCTTCGCCCGCATCCGCGGCGGGCTCTCGGTGGTGAACGTGCTCGCCACCACCTTCCTCAGCGGCATCTCCGGCTCCTCGGTGGCGGACACCTCGGCGATCGGCTCGGTGATGATTCCGCAGATGGAGCGGACGGGATATCCCCGCGTCTTCGCCACCAACGTGACGATCACCGCCTCGGTGCAGGCGATCCTGGTGCCGCCGAGCCACAACGCCGTGATCTACTCGCTCGCTACCGGCGGCACGATCTCGATCATCAGCCTGTTCATGGCGGGCGTCGTGCCGGGCCTGCTGCTTGGCCTCGCCATCATCGCGCTCTGCGTCGCCATCGCTTATCGCGACGGGCATCCGAGGGGCCAGAGCGTGCCGCTGCGCGCCGCGGTCAGGATCGCGATCGAGGCGCTCTGGGGGCTGATCACGCTGATGATCATCCTGGGCGGCATCCTCGCCGGCGTGTTCACGGCCATCGAGGCGGGCGCCGTCGCCTGCCTCTGGGCCTTCTTCGTCACCATGTTCATCTATCGCGACTACCGCTGGCGCGACCTGCCGGCGCTCATCCATCGCACGCTCCGCACGGTGGCGATGGTGATGACGCTCATCGCCTTCGCCGCCAGCGTCGGCTACGTGATGGCGCTGATGCAGGTGCCGGCCAAGGTCACCGCTTTCTTCCTGACGCTGTCGCACGACAAGAATGTGATCCTGCTGCTGATCAATGTGCTGCTGCTGGTGCTCGCCTGCATGGTCGACATGGCGCCGCTCATCCTGATCTGCACGCCGATCCTGCTGCCGGTGGTGGTGAGCTTCGGCGTCGATCCCGTGCATTTCGGCATGATCATGCTGCTGAACCTCGGCATCGGGCTCTGCCATCCGCCGGTCGGCTCGATCCTCTTCGTCGGCTGCGCCGTCGGCCGCGTCACCATGGAGCAGGTGATGCGGACGATCTGGCCGTTCTACGCCGTCATGTTCGCGGTGCTGATGCTGGTGACCTTCCTCCCCGCGATCTCCCTCTGGCTCCCGCGCAAGCTCGGGCTTTAGCGAGGTGGCGTCGACGGCTATGGTTCGAGCTTCCGGGCGATCATCCTGATGAGGGTCCTGGGGCCCGGCAGATGCAGGCCCCAGTCCGGGAAGATGTCGATGCCGAAGTGCAGCTTCACGACATAAAGGGCATAGAGCCCGATGACGGCGAGCCCGAGCAGGGGAATCGTCCCAAGCTTCGCCTGAAGCGAAACCAGGAGCGCCCAACCGCGCGCCACCATGGTGACCTGTTCGGTCGCGTTCGACATGCGCGGTACGAACGCCGGAGGCAACCTTTTGGTTCGCCATGGTGGACGCGAAGGCCGATCAGACCTGAGCGCGTTTGTGGCGTCCGGGCGGGCTCATGACGTGCTGGCGAAGGGGGACGCGGAGGAGCGGAGTGTACGAAGGCGATCCGCAGAGCCATCGAAGAATTGCGGCGGAGCAGGCCGGGAGAGGGCGAGCGGGTCGATTGACCCTCATAGTGCACCGGAGGACGACATGGCACTCGTCCGAGATACTCGCATGTGGCGATCCCAACAACCTGGAAAACCCAAGCCGCCAGGCAATCCGCAGCAGCACCCCGACCGGGATGTTCCCCCGCCTGTCGAGGATCCTCCCGAGCCCGTCCCGACACCTTCGGAACGCGATGATCCAGCGCCGATGAATGTGTGATCTGAATGTGTGATCGCCATACGCCGTGCGAGTGACCGCTCGACGCGCCGGCGAGATGCTCGTGCAGGGTGATGTGGAGGGACTGGGGTCTGAACTCAATGCAGGCGTGACGCAAGACCCCCGCTCAGCGCCACATCGTGACTTGCGGGGGTCCACTGCGGAGTAACAAAGACTCCGCGCTCGGAATGCCGAGCGTAGCCTTGGGCTTTGTGGTGGGTCGCCGATGCCAAGCGGTCGGCAACTCGTTACCGTCCGGCGGAGTCATGCTGTCTGGGCACCCTCCACTTGGTTGACAACATATTGGACATGGGTCTGGCCACGGACGGATGCAAGGGCGAGGCGATCAATTCGTGACGTGAGATCGTGACTTCCGACTCGACGTCCGGCGTACCGCCAGTTGCCGTCGCGACGTGCCAAGGCGCGCGCGCCCACGGGGGGGCGCAACGCGGGGTCGTGGAACGCCTGTAGCAGCCACCCGTTGACCCCATATCGCCAACGGAGAGTCAACCATGCGCGCATCCACCTCGCTGATCGCTCTCGCCGTCGCCGCCATCGTGGCTTCCGCCTCGCCGGCTGCCTACGCGCAGCAATCAACTCAGAGTGCGCCGACCGCGCAGCAAGAGCGCATGAAGACCTGCAACACGCAGGCATCATCGCAGAACCTCAGCGGTGACGCTCGAAAGAGCTTCATGTCCGATTGCTTGAGTGGCAAGACCACCAGTGGCAGCGGCACCACCACCGGGAACCCACAGCAAGACAAGATGCGGGCCTGCAATACGCAGGCGAGCAATCGGCATCTCGCCGGGGACGCCCGCAAGACCTTCATGTCGGACTGCCTCAAGGCGCAGTAGGCGGCTGCATCAGATGCCGGATGGCGGGCCATCGAAGATCTCCGACCCGCCATTCGGCGCACCGCCCCCGACGGAGCTCGGCGCCGATCTCCGGCGCCCGAGTTCGCGCGAAACGCTGGGCGCTGGTCTGCGGCAGCAGGTCCGAGATCAAGGCATAGAAGTCTTCCCACGCGACCTCCGCTGAGCCTTGCGAGACGCGTCAATGCGGGCTCAAAGGAAAATCTGGACCAGCCTTGCCCACCATTCGTGGAGGCGCTCGGCGAGGGGCCGGTGGGCCCATTGCTGCCGGTCGATCTCATGAGACGCGGCGACATCGTCGCGGAACATCGCTTCCATCTTCTTCCCGAACTCGGCGCCCAGGATCAGCGCGTCGATCTCGTTGTTGAAGATGACGCTGCG
>DASVOY010000784.1:0-2224 GCA_036383115.1 Allostellaceae bacterium | reverse complement strand
GATCAGAGTCGATCTGGCCGACGCGTTTGCCGAGACGGCACGCCGAGATCCACACGATCCCGCCATCAAGCGGCTATCGGATATCCTCGCCGCGCATGGCGCGACGCTCAAATGTCAGTTCGACGCCTTTGCCGACTATGTGGCCGAGGCGGAGAGAAACGGTACCGAAGACTATCCGCTCTACGCGTGGACCAAGGCGACGATCGGGCAGCCCGAGAAGAGAGCCAAGTACGTAAAATCCTTCACGCTCTACGTGGACGGCCAAGAGGTCTATGGCGGCGAGGCAGCGGACGCGCTCGAAGCGGCCTTGCGGCCATTGGTCGGCGCCGGGTTGATAACGCGACTGTCTCGGCACGATACCAACCCGGCCAACAATCCTCAGCCGCCGGCACATCTCCGCAAGTAGGAAATGCTCGTCGGTCGGGACACCGGGAGACCGCCTGGGAGCGGGCGCTCTGATGCCCGAGGGTGCCGCGCAGCGCCGGGTGGGTCGCCGCCGCGGTCGGTGCTATACTCCGCCCACATCAGGCGGAGATCGCCCCCATGAAGCTGCAGCTCAAGGATCCGAAGCTGTTCCGGCAGCAATGCTACGTCGACGGGAAATGGCTCGACGCCGACGACCGCGAGTCGATCCCGGTCAACAACCCCGCCGACAATTCCATCCTCGGCACCGTGCCGAAGATGGGCGCCGACGAGACGCGGCGCGCCATCGAGGCGGCGGAGCGCGCGCTGCCCGAGTGGCGCGCGCGCACCGGCAAGGAGCGCGCGCAGGTGCTGCGCCGGCTCTATGAGCTGATGATCGAGAACCAGGAGGACCTGGCCCAGCTCATGACGGCGGAGCAGGGCAAGCCGCTGACGGAATCGCGCGGCGAGATCGTCTACGCCGCCTCCTTCATCGAGTGGTTCGGCGAGGAGGGCAAGCGCGTCTACGGCGACACCATCCCCGGCCATGCCCGCGACAAGCGCATCGTCGTGCTGAAGCAGCCGATCGGCGTCTGCGCGGCGATCACGCCGTGGAACTTCCCGGCGGCGATGATCACCCGCAAGATGGGGCCGGCGCTCGCCTCGGGCTGCACCATGGTGCTGAAGCCGGCGACGCAGACGCCGTTCTCGGCGCTGGCGCTGTGCGAGCTGGCGGAGCGCGCCGGCGTGCCCAAGGGCGTCTTCTCCTGCGTCACCGGCTCGGCCAATGCGATCGGCGGCGAGATGACCTCGAACCCGATCGTGCGCAAGCTCACCTTCACCGGCTCGACCGCCATCGGCAAGCTGCTGATGGAGCAATGCGCGGGGACGGTGAAGAAGCTCTCGCTCGAGCTCGGCGGCAATGCGCCCTTCATCGTCTTCGATGACGCCGATCTCGATGCGGCGGTCAAGGGCGCCATCGCCTCCAAATACCGCAATGCCGGCCAGACCTGCGTCTGCGCCAACCGCATCCTGGTGCAGGACGGCGTCTACGAGGCCTTCGCGGCGAAGCTCGCCCAGACGGTGAAGGCGATGAAGGTCGGGAGCGGCGTCGAGGCCGGCACGGTGATCGGCCCGCTCATCGACATGAAGGCGATCGCGAAGGTCGAGGAGCATGTCGGCGATGCCCTGAAGAAAGGCGCGCGCGTGGTCGTCGGCAGCCATCGCCATGCCTTGGGCGGCAGCTTCTACGAGCCGACCGTGCTCGCCGACGTGACCACGGACATGATGGTGACGCGCGAGGAAACCTTCGGCCCCGTCGCGCCGCTGTTCCGCTTCAAGACCGAGGCGGAGGCGATCCAGATGGCGAACGACACCGAATTCGGCCTCGCCGCCTATTTCTACAGCCGCGACATCAACCGCGTCTGGCGCGTCGCCGAGGCGCTCGAATACGGCATCGTCGGCATCAACGAGGGCATCATCTCCACCGAGGTGGCGCCCTTCGGCGGCGTCAAGGAGAGCGGCCTCGGCCGCGAGGGCTCGAAATACGGCATCGAGGAGTTCCTCGAGGTCAAGTACCTCTGCATGGGCGGCGTCACCGCCTAAGTCGATACCGGCGCCCCGCCGTCAGCGAGCTGGCGGCGGGGCTGCCACGCAGCTTTATTGCCGTGGCGGGATGAACGTCGACATCTCGTAATGCCGTTTTCTTTTGACACCGCGCCAACGTGGTTAATACTGTTTGTACAGCGCCGATTTGAGCATCAGCTTGCGGGCGCTCTAAAAATGCAGCTAAAGCGAGGCTGAGCCCGCCCTGCTTCGCGCT
>DASVOY010000783.1:0-2176 GCA_036383115.1 Allostellaceae bacterium | reverse complement strand
GGCGTGATCGGCGACGAGGTCGGGCGGACCACATCCTGGTTTTTGGGCAGCTTCACGTGCTGGAGGTTCTCGGCGACGGTCTTGCCGGTGACGGTAATGCAGTCGCCATGGAGATAGCCGCCATCGAGCAGCGCTTTCATCAGTACCGCCACCCCGCCGACGTCGAACAGGTCCTTGGCGACGTAGCGGCCGCCCGGCTTCATGTCGGCGATGTAAGGTGTGCGCTTGAAGATCTCGGCGACCGCATGCAGGTCGAAATCGATCCCTGCCTCATGCGCGATCGCCGGCAGATGCAGCCCGGCATTGGTCGACCCGCCCGACGCGGCCACCACCATCGCCGCGTTCTCGAGCGCCTTGCGCGTGACGATGTCGCGGGGGCGGATGCGTCGGCGCAACAGATCCATCACCGCCTCGCCTGACGCCTCGGCATAGCCGTCGCGGGAATCATAGGGCGCCGGCGCGCCGGCCGAGCCAGGCAGCGCCAAGCCGATCGCCTCGGAGACGCACGCCATGGTGTTGGCTGTGAACTGGCCGCCGCAGGAGCCGGCCGAGGGACAGGCCACGCATTCGAGTTCGTGCAGGTCCTCGTCGCTCATCGTGCCGGCGCTGTGCGCGCCGACCGCCTCGAAGACGTCTCCCACTGTCACGTCCTTGCCGCGGAAGCGGCCGGGGAGGATTGACCCGCCATACATGAAGATCGCCGGCACGTTGAGACGCACCATCGCCATCATCAGGCCCGGCAACGACTTGTCACAGCCGGCGAAGCCTACCATGGCATCGTAGCAGTGGCCGCGCATGGTGAGCTCGACCGAATCGGCGATGACCTCGCGCGACACCAGCGACGACTTCATCCCGGCGTGGCCCATGGCGATGCCGTCGGTCACGGTGATAGTGGTGAATTCACGCGGCGTGCCGCCGGCCGCCGCGACACCCTTCTTCGCCGCCTGCGCCTGGCGCATCAGCGCGATGTTGCACGGCGCCGCCTCGTTCCAGGTCGTCACCACGCCGATGAGCGGTTGCGCGATCTGCTCGTCGGTGAGCCCCATGGCGTAAAGGTACGAGCGGTGCGGCGCGCGCTCGGGCCCCACGGTGACGTGGCGGCTGGGCAGCTTCGACTTATCGAATGCATGCTTCCTGATGTCGTCGGGCATCGCCAAGCCTCCTCGTTCGCCGGATCGCTTGGCGCACCATACAAAGGCGCCGGCCGCTTTGACTAGATGTCGTCGCGGCCACGTCTTCCGGAGCCGCTGGGCTGGCGCGCGGACAGATTTGGCCGCTCCGATCGGATGACGTTATGGAATCGAGGTCGTTTCGCCGCCTCGGCCATCGCGCTTCGGCGCTTGAGCGCGGCATCGAGTATCTGCCGGGCTCTGGCGTAGACTTCGCTTACGTCGCGCTGCTCTTCGGGCAGCCGTGCGATCCGCTCGGGGTCGTTGTTATCCTCGTTGTCGGCGATCTTGATCATAACCGCCCCCAGCGGCGCGTGCTCGGCCAGCTCGCGGATCCAATCGAGATAGGCAGGAGCCCCCTCCCCGCGCGGCCGGGTGTTCCACGCGATCATCTGCACGATCTCTTGCGAATATCCGGCGTCGCGGAGCGCTGCGAGCGTGGTCTTTTTCTCCTCGACGCTGCCATGCAGCAGCGCGGCATGCTGGACGGCTTCGTCCGCGTCCGGAAACAGGCGCTTCAGGTGCCGCAGGACGCGCTCCAGATGGGTATGATAGGGCCGGCCCAACTGGTCGACGTCACCTCGATGAAGCTCTCTCGCGTATTTCATGGTCCGACCAATCGTGATCATGGCCCCCCCTTTTCGACGCCACCAAAACCTGGCTACGGCATGAACCGTCGCATTCCCATGACTTGGAACCGCACGAGGTAGAAGAGGTGGTAAAAGACGACCCGCGGATCGAGCATGCGCAGGAACGACCACTGGGCGAGGGCTTCCCAGTCGCGCTTCCGTAAGCGGTCGGCGGCGAGGATCAGCGCCCATCGCGCACAGACCATCCTGTAATAGCCGCGATGCCGCAGCCGCGCATCGCGCAGGAAGGTGCGCCACATATCGAGCGTCCACCCGGCATAAGCGCTGCGCGAACCGGCGCCCCTCATGGTCTGCGTCGGATGGTACCGATATTGCAGCAGGCGCTTCGACGTGTACCAGCAGCGCCGGCCGGTCGCG
>DASVOY010000782.1:0-3779 GCA_036383115.1 Allostellaceae bacterium | reverse complement strand
CAGCTAGGAGAACAAAATTACGCAGCATGGTCGCCCACATCCCGCTACTCTATCCGATATTTGTGACGTCACCCGTACTGAGCACCATGTTGGAGAGTCATGGCCATTCCGGCAAGCTCCACCGCGGCGACGGTGATGTAGATCATCAGATCCTTGACGATGGCGATCGTCGCCGGCGGTGCGAGATGGAGCACCGGATGGCGCGATCTGGAGCCGGGATTAGTCCACCGGCACACTGAAGTAATGCAGATCGGGGCCGCGTTTGGTCCACTTCGGCATCAATGTGTAGGTTTCACGTGAAACATTCCGGCCCGGCGCAGGCGAGGGTTCCGGCTGGAATGCGCCACTCAGCGCGCGCCCGCCGCCGCGACCACCCGGGCGTCCCCGAGCCGCGCCCGCGCCGCACGCTTGTAGCTCTTTGATTGCCGCTGCGGGCGACGACGGACGCGCCGCCCGGCCGCGATGTTAGGCCGCGATCGCCTGATCGGCGGGCAGCAGGTCGAGGCCGAGATCGCGCGCCACGGCCGGATGGGTCACGCGGCCGGCATGGATGTTGAGCCCGGCGCGCAGATGCGGATTGTCCTTGAGCGCCTGGCGCCAGCCCTTGTCGGCGAGGTCGAGCACGAAGGGGAGCGTCGCGTTGTTGAGCGCGATGGTCGAGGTGCGCGCCACCGCCCCCGGCATGTTGGTCACGCAGTAATGGATGACGCCCTCCTCGACGTAGGTGGGGGCGGCGTGCGTGGTCGGACGGCTCGTCTCGAAACAGCCGCCCTGGTCGATGGCGATGTCGACCAGCACCGCGCCGGGCTTCATCGCCCGCACCATGTCGCGGCTCACCAGCTTGGGCGCCGCCGCGCCCGGCACAAGCACGGCGCCGATGACGAGATCGGCCGACAGCACCTCGTGCTCGATATTCTCGAGCGTGGAATAGATGGTGTGGAGCTGCGAGCCGAATTGCATGTCGAGCTCGTAGAGTCGCTCGAGCGAGCGGTCGACGACGGTCACATAGGCCTCCATCCCCATCGCCACGCGCGCGGCATTGGTGCCGGCGACCCCGCCGCCGAGAATCACCACCTTGGCCGCCGCCACCCCGGGCACGCCGCCGAGCAGGATGCCGAGCCCGCCCTGTCCCTTCTCGAGGCAATGCGCGCCGACCTGGATCGACATGCGGCCGGCGACTTCGCTCATCGGCGCCAAGAGCGGCAAGCCGCCGCGCGCGTTGGTCACGGTCTCATAGGCGATGCCAGTGGCGCCCGACTTGAGCAGCCCCTCGGTCTGCCGGCGGTCGGCGGCGAGGTGGAGATAGGTGAAGAGCACCTGGCCCGGCCGCAGCCGCGCGATCTCCTGGGGCTGCGGCTCCTTCACTTTGACGATCATCTCGGCGCCGGCGAACACCGCATCGGCATTGGGGGCGATGCGCGCGCCGGCACGCTCATAGGCTTGGTCGTCGAAGCCGATGCCGGCGCCGGCGCCGCTCTCGACCAGCACCTGGTGACCGCGATGAACGAGCTCGCGCACGCTGCCCGGCACCAAGCCGACCCGGTATTCGTGCGTCTTCACTTCCTTGGGAACGCCTATCAGCATTGCCGCACCGCTGCATGAGGGCGTTGGAGCCTAGCACGGCGGGCAAACAGCAACCAATCAACGGCAAGATGAAAGATTTACGATTCGCTAACCACCTTCGCACAGGCTCGGTGTAGCATTGGCGCGGGGGAGGCGAATGATGAGCTTGGCGATTCTGGCGATGATGTATCTGGCGATCGGCGCCGCCCTCTTCGCGCAGCCGCGCCCCGGCACGGCCGAGCCCGGCGACTTCACCTGGCAGCGCCAACGCGAGATATTCAAGGAAACGCTGCCCAGCGTGCTCGCCTGGCCGCTGGTTCTCTGGCGCGCGCTGCGTCCCTGAAGCGAGGGCGCCGGCGGCACCGCCGGGACGATGCGTCAGCGGATACCCGGCTCGCTTGGCCGCGGGCAGAAGCGGGGGCCCGCCTCGCGCGCGAGATAGGCGCCGATGCGCTGGTCGGCCGCGGCATTCGGGTGCAGATCGAGCGCCGAAAGCGCGTAGGCCGACCGGTTCGTGTCGATGTCCGGAATGATGCGCGTGATGGGAACGACGTCGAACCCGGCATCGATCAGCTGCTGCATCGTTGCTGCCGCCAGCGCACCGTCGTGGAAAATCGAAAAGCTGTCGCTGTCGGTGTTCCAGAAGAGCACGACGAAGGCGGCGCCGTAGCGCCGCTCGACCTCTTGCCTCGCCTGTTTGAGGATCGCGATGTAGGTCGCGAGATCCGCCGCATCGGGCCGATCGGGTGCCAGAAAGCGCCAGTCGAGGTAGTGGAAGGTCTCGCTCCTGGTATCGAGGAAGGAAATGATCCGCGCATAGAGGCGGCCATGAAACGGGCCGGCATAGCGGGCTTGGCCGTCCTGGGCGACGACGTAAGCGGGACCGAACGGGTCCCAGACCTGGTGGCCCGTGACGCGCGCCAGGTGGTTGACGATACCCTCATAGACGACGAGTTGTACCGGACCGCGCGCCACCTGATCCACCCGTCCGATCTCCAGCGCACGCAGCATCTGATGCGGGCCATAGCCGTTATAGGCGAAATTGACAGCCGCGTAGCGCCCCGCTGATGCCGTGACGAATTGGTAGGGCATCGCCTGCCCGTCCTCGAGACCGTAACCGAAGGCGAATGAATCGCCGAAAAAGACGGCATGGCAGGGCGCGTCCGGCACGGCCGGCATGACCCTCAGCCCATCGGGGCCGATGGTATAGGCGATGGCGAACTCTGTCCGCCCCTGGAAGGAAGCGGTCGCGGTGGCGCGCTGGTCGGGGCGGGGGCGGAAGCCGAGGTCGGGATCGTAGACGCCGGCTATCGTCTCCCTGAGGTTCAGCGCCCTGCGATTGACATCGCCAAGAACGGGGCCATGGTGAGCGAGAAGCCCGATGAAGGCCTCACCGCCCGCGAGGGAGAACATGATCGCCGCCAGCACGAGAAATACGCCGTCCCATCCGCTTCGCCGCGCCGCCACGGTCGCCGCTGCGAGCCAGAGGCCGGCGACGAGAAACCCCACGAGGAACAGGACTTGAGGATGAGACCGCACGATCGTTCCGCCGACGAGCAGCGGCAGGCCGAACCAAGCCGCCTGGCGGAGCGGTTTGCCGACACGGTCGAGGCGCGTCCCCGTCCCGGATGGTGCCGATGACATCACTGCGCGAAGCCGAAAGCGGCGGTTCCAGAGAACCACCGAAGGAAACGGGGCGGTTTGGCAAAGGTTCACGCGCCGGAAAGGGGGCCCGCTGCGCCGGATCGGGGGAGCGGGCGCGATGATGCGGCGCCGCGCGCTTCTCCTTGCCCCTCTGGGCCTGCTACTGACGCACCCGGCAAGGGCGCATTCCTACAGTGTCGGATCGATCGTGATCGGCCATCCCGGGGCGCGGCCGTCGGCGACCGAGGCGGCGGCCGTGTTCATGGCGCTGAGCAATACCGGGCGAAGCACCGACCGCCTCACCGGCGGCACGACGCCGGTCGCGCGCGAGGTGCTGCTCCGCGCCGAGGACGGCTCGCCGCTGGAATATCTCGACCTGCCGCCGCACCGGCCCCTGGCGCTCCGGCCGGGACGCAAATACATCGCCCTCCTCGGCATCAAGGCGCCGCTCGCGCTCGACGAGAGCTTTCCGCTGACCTTGCGCTTCGAGCGCGCCGGCGAGGTCGCCATCACGGTGATGGTCGAGGCCGGGCCCGAGGAGGGATAGGCCGGCCCTAGTTCCGATAACTCGG
>DASVOY010000781.1:0-2321 GCA_036383115.1 Allostellaceae bacterium | reverse complement strand
AGCTCGTCGTATTCATTGTAGTGGCCGGGGGCATCGCGCCGGGTGTTGTCGAGGTGAAGCGCCACCTCGGCGACGTTGCGAGACGGGCGCGCCGAGGTGCCGCCGAAGATGACGTCGTCCATCTCCCCGCCGCGCATGCGCTTGGCCGAGTTCTCGCCCATGACCCAGCGCAGCGCCTCGACCAGGTTCGACTTGCCGCAGCCATTGGGGCCGACGATGCCCGTCATGCCCGGCTCGATCGCGAGTTCGGTCGGATCGACGAAGGACTTGAAGCCGCTGAGCCGGAGCTTCGAAAAGTTCACGGGTTTATTGTCCGCAAGCCAACGGGCATCAGGTCTTGGGTTGCGCCGCCGCCAGCGCCTTGTCGAACTCGTCGTAGGGCTTCGCCCCGACCAGTTTCGCGCCATTGACGAAGAAGGTCGGCGTCGACTCGACGCCGTAATCCTTCTGTGCCGCCTGGCCCGAGGCGGCGACCGCGTTGGCGAGCTCTTCGTTCTTCATGCAGCTCTGGAACTGTTCGTCAGTCATGCCGCCGAGCTTGGCGATCCGGCCCAGGGCCTGCTGCGGGTCCGTTGCCCGCGCCCAGGTGTTCTGGCTCTGGAACAACGTGTCGATGAAGCCGAAATAGCGCTGGGGCGGGGCGCAGCGCGCGAGCATCGCGGCGCGGAGCGCCAGCCCATCCAGCGGAAAGTCGCGGAAGACGAGCTTGGCTTTGCCGGTGTCGATCCAGGCCTCCTTGATCTTCGGCAGGGTGGTGCGGTCGAACTCGGCGCAATGGGGGCAGGTGAGCGAGGCGTACTCGATGATGGTGACGGGAGCGTCGGCCTTGCCCAGGATGTGGTCCTGCGGCGTGACCTGCGGCGCCCCCTCGGCCAGCGCGGCGGGCCCACCCAATATGGGCACGGCGGCGCAGAGCGCCACCAAGGTCAACCAAATCTTACGCATCTACGGCTCCGTAGCTACTACATGTTGATGCTAGGGCCTGCCGCCGGCCATTGCAAGCTGCCGTCGCAAAAGCGCAATCATTTCCTGGCGCTACCGATGACCGCTTCGCCCAGCCGCTGCAGGGCGGCGCGCAGCTCGTCGTCGCCGATATCGGCGACGCTGCGCTCGAGGCGCTGGCGCTCCTCGCCCTTGAGCGGGCGCGGCCGGGGCGGCGGCTCGGCGGGCCAGGCCGGCGGCCCCTGCTTGAGCGCGAGCCGTGCCACGGCGCGATAGCCGAAGAAGGCGTTGATGCGCTCGAGCAGCACGGGCTCGCGGTGCTGGATCTCGGGACCGAACCCTGGGGCGACGCGCAGATGCAGAGTCCCGTCGCGCCGCTCGCCACGGGCGAAGCTGAGCTTGTCGGGGCTCACGCCGCGGGCGACGTCCTCGCCGATGATGGCGGGCCACTGCGCCACGAGCTGCGCCTCGGCGAAGCCGCGCTTGCCGAGCACCGGACCGGCGATCCCCGGCACTTCGGCCGCAATCGCGCGCAACCTGCCGCGGCGCTCTTCTGCCACTATCATTCCCTTCCGGCACAGGCCATGTTGCGTGCCATCGTAGAGACCTGGGCCCTCGCCGTCGATGTCCCGTTCCGCGCGTCCCTCCGCCGCAGCCCGCCGCACCGCCGCGCCGGTGACGGAGCTCTCCGGCCTGCCGGCACGGCTGCTCGACTGGTACGACCGGCACCGCCGCGACCTGCCGTGGCGCGCCAAGCCGGGCGAGCGTCCCGATCCCTACCGCGTCTGGCTCAGCGAGATCATGCTGCAGCAGACGACGGTGGCGACAGTAGGTGCCTATTTTGGCCGTTTCATGGCGCGCTGGCCCGATGTTTCCGCGCTCGCCGAGGCATCGCTCGACGAGGTGCTGCACCTCTGGCAGGGGCTCGGCTATTACGCCCGCGCCCGCAACCTCCATGCCTGCGCCCGCGCCGTGGTCGAGCGCTGCGGCGGCCGCTTTCCCGAGACGGAAGCGGAGCTGCGCGCGCTGCCGGGCATCGGCGACTATACGGCGGCGGCCGTGGCAGCGATCGCCTTCGGCCGGGCGGCGACGCCGGTCGACGGCAATATCGAGCGGGTGATGGCGCGCCTCTTCGCCCATGCCGAGCCGCTGCCCGACGCCAAGTCGGTCCTGCGCCGGCTGGCGGCGACCCTGACGCCGGCCGAGCGGGCCGGCGATTATGCCCAGGCGGTCATGGATCTGGGCGCCACGGTGTGTACGCCGAAGAAGCCCAAATGCATCCTCTGCCCGTGGCGCGAGGCCTGCCGCGGGCGGATGCAGGGCATCGCCGAGAGCCTGCCGGCAAGGCGCGCCAAGGGCGAGAAGCCGCTGCGGCGCGG
>DASVOY010000780.1:0-1908 GCA_036383115.1 Allostellaceae bacterium | reverse complement strand
CAGAAGCCATAGGGCCTTACATATGCACGGGCGGCTCACTCCGCCGCCGCGGCGCGGCTCCACTGGCTCGCCCAGTCGTTCCCCAGCATGTCGAGCACGCTGCCGTTCCGCTCGAAAAATTTGTTGGGCACCTGGAACACCGCGATCATCAGGCCGCCCTCCGGCGTATAGGCGGCATGGCGACTCCCCGCCGGGCGCCAGACGAAATCGCCGGGCCCGACTTCGGCGCCGACCTCCGGCCCTTCCTTGTCGACGAGCCGCCCTTCCAGCATGTAGGTCTGCTCGACCAGCACGTGCTCGTGATCGGGCAGGACCGCACCCGGCGCCATCCGCAGGAGAACGGTGATGAGGCCCTGCGGCTTGTCGAGAAACAGCGTCTTGGTCTCGACACCCGGGAACCTGGTCTTCTCCCAGGGCAGCTCGCGCGTGCGAACGAAGCGCGAGGCGAGCGGCCCGAGGCCCGCGTGGTTCTTCGCGTTTGGCGTCACTCCGCTGGACATCGGCTTTCCCTCCATGCTTTCGCGTCATTGCGAGCGCAGCGACGCAATCTGACCCCACCAGGGTCATCGCGAGCGCAGCGAAGCGATCTCCATCCGGTCTGCACTGGGCGGGAGATTGCTTCGTCGCGCCGTAGCGCTCCTCGCAATGACCGCTTCGAAGCGTCGAATTTCCTGCCGCTGGCCTCTCAAGGCACTACTCCGCCGCCTGACCCCTCGCCTTCTCCTTCGCGTCGCGCTCGGCCTGGTGCTTGGCGAACATGGCTTGCGCCGCCGCCTGGCTCAGCGCCATCAGCTCCTGGTTATGCGTCGTCGTCCACTCGAGCGACTGGGCGCGGTGCAGATTGGCCTTGCGGAAATGCGGCACGAGATAGCGCGCATAGAGCTCGTAGGATTTTTTGGTCGCTTCCCAATTGGCCCAATTGTGCGCGAGCTGCAGGAAGGCGCCGAACTCGCCCTGCTTCGCCTGGAGGCGATCGATCATGGCGATGGCGTCGTCGGGCGTGCCGACGGCGATGCTGCCGGCAGCGGCGAGGACCTCCAGGGGATCGCCCGGCGGCAGGCCGGCGAACCGCGCGGGATTGATGCGCTGGAAGTAGTCGAACCACTTGTGGAAGCCGAAACGCGCGTTCCGCATCGCCTCCTCGCGCGTCTCGGCGATGTGCATGGGCCCGACGAGCCGCAGCCGCGCCGGGTCCATCCTGCGGCCATGCTCGGCGGCGATCTCGTTCGCGACGCGCCAGTTGACGTCGAGGGCGTTGAACCCGTCCGCCTGGGTGGCGGCGACGCAGAGCATGCCGAGATCGTACTTGCCCGCGGCCCGGCCGCCCGAGGGCGTCACCGTGCTGGCGACGCAGACCTCCGGGTGCGGCCTGGTGTAAGGCAGGAGATGGAGCTTCGCCTCCTTGAGCGTGTACCACTCGGTCGCTTCCGTCACGCTCTCGCCGCGGAAGAGGCGCAGGATGACGTCGAGCGCCTGCATCATGCGGTCGCGCTGCTCCAGCGGCGCGATGCCGAGCATCATCGCATCTGAGGCGAGGAGGCCCTGGCCGGCGCCGAACATGACGCGGCCCATGGTCATATGGTCGAGCTGGACGATGCGGTTCGCCGTCATCAGCGGGTTGTGATAGGGCAGCGAGACGACGCCCGTGCCGAGCTTGATGCGCCGCGAGCGCTCGGCCGCCGCGGCGATGAAGAGCTCGGGCGAGGAGATGATCTCGAACCCGGCGGAATGATGCTCGCCGATCCAGGCTTCCTCGTAGCCGAGCTTGTCCAGCCATTCGACCAGCTCGAGGTCGCGGCGGATCGCCAGCGTCGGATCCTCCTCGATGGGATGGAACGGCGCGAGGAAAATCCCGCTGCGCAATGTCAGATCGCCCATGAGCTCGCCCTCCCCGGCGGTATTCTTTTC
>DASVOY010000779.1:0-3273 GCA_036383115.1 Allostellaceae bacterium | reverse complement strand
CTTCGACCCTCGACGACAGCTTGGCGCCGCCCGGCGCGCATGTGGCGAGCCTGTTTTGCCAGCACGTCGCCCACACCCTGCCCGACGGCCGCGCGTGGGACGACTGCCGCGACGAGGTGGCCAAGCTGATGCTCGATACGGTCGAGCGCTACGCGCCCGGCTTCCGCGCCAGCGTGCTTGCTGTGCAGGCGCTGAGCCCGCTCGACCTCGAGCGCCAGTTCGGGTTGACCGGCGGCGACATCTTTCATGGCGCGCTCACCCTCGACCAGCTGTTCTCCGCCCGCCCGATGCTGGGACATGCCGACTACCGCGGTCCGCTCGCCGGCCTCTATCACTGCGCCTCCGGCGCGCACCCGGGCGGCGGCGTCACTGGTGCGCCGGGGCACAATGCAGCGCGGGTGATCCTGGGGGATTTGCGGTGGGGGAGGATGGGGCGGCGTAGGTCGACCAATTGACTGCGTCATTGCCCGCGCAAGCGGGCAATCCAGTACTCACGACCCGCAATTAGACGCCGCAGCGGGCGATCGATCCGCTGCGGAGTACTGGATCGTCCGCTTGCGCGGACGATGACGGCGGTAAGTGTTCCGCGACCGTCGTCTACTTCCCGATCCTTCTCACCACTTTCATCTGCTGCACGCTGTCGTTGGCGAGATGGGTCCAGATGATCGAGTCGCGCACGAGCTTGTCGGCGTGCGGGTCCATGGCGCAGCCGTCCGCACCGCGGACCTCCATGTAGAGCTCGGCCACCTCCTGCACGGCGCCGGCGGAGAAGTTCATCGCCAGGCCGGCATTCGCCGAGTGGATCTTCATGTCGTGCTCCCAGGCCACGCGCAGCACGAAGGAGCGCAGCGCCTCGGTGAGCATGTACATGCGGTTGATCTGGAGCTGGATGCTCTGCTGGGCGAACAGGGGCTGACCGCCCTGCTTCGTGGTCTTGGCGTGGCGCAGCGCGCTCTCGCAGGCGTCGTCGCAGATGCCGAGGGCGTTGGCGCAGAGCTCGAGGTCGCCGAAGAGGTCGCCGCCGGTGGTGTCGCCGCCCTGCCCGCCGCTCTTGTGCGTCGCGCCGTTGACCTCCCCGACCACGTTGGCGTGCGGCACCCGCGCGTTCTCGAAGATCATCTCCCCGTTCTGGTAGAAGCGCCAGCCGCTCTTGTTGAACACTTTTCCGATGCGGAAGCCCGGCGTGTCGCGCGGCACCAGGAACAGGGTGGCGCCCTGCTTGAGCGGCGCGTTGGAATCGGTGCGCGCGTCGATGAAGAACAGCTTGCCGACCGGCGCGTTGGCGATGAACGCCTTCTCGCCGTTGAGGATCCATTCGTCGCCCTTGCGCTCGGCCTTGAGCTTGAGCCCGGCCTTGGAATCGTCCTCGGGCGGCAGCCGGTTGTCCGAGCCGGCGCCCGGCTCTGTGATGCCCTTGCCGAGCACGTAGGTGTCGTCGGCGATGAAATCGGGCAGGAAGCGGCGCTTCTGCTCTTCGGTGCAGGACGCCGAGATGAGGTGGCTCCACTTCCAGTTCTGGCTAAAAGCCTTCGAGATCGCGCTGTCGGCCTTGGCGATCTCGGCCATGACCAGCGCCTGACTGACGAAGTCGGCGCCGTGGCCGCCCCATTCCTTCGGGACCGCGAGCGTGCGGAAGCCAAGCTTCGAGCCCTTCTTCATGATGCCCCAGTCCCAGGTCTCGCGCGCGGTCGGGATCTCGTCGCGCTCGAGCGAGATCGGGCGCACCTCCTCCTCGGCGAATTTGCGCGCCGCCATCTGCCAGGAGCGCTGCTCGTTGCTCAGTTGGAAGTCCATGGGCTGTCTTCCCCTGTGTTATTCGGCGGCCTGCGTCAGCGCGGCGCGGCGATAGCCCGCCATGCCTTCGGCAATCTTGAGCCGTGCCTCGGTATTGCCCTCGCCGCTATGGGCGCAGACGAGCGCGTCGTGCACGTATTTCTGCAGCGGCATGTCGCGCATCACGCCCATGGCGCCGAAGAACTCGGCCGCATCCTTCACCGCCTTGTAGAGCGTCTCGGAGACGAACACCTGGGCGACCCGCTGCAGCGGCAGATCGGGCAGGCTCCGGTCGGCGAACGCTTCCGGATGATCGGAGGCCCAGGCCGCGTTCCACACCGCGGCGCGCGCGGCCTCGAGCCGGATCGCGACGTCGGCGAGCTTGATCGCCATCGCCTGGTGCTCGATCAGCAGCCGGCCGCCCTGGACGCGCAGGCGGGCATAGTCGAGCGCGGCCTCATAGGCGGCGCGGCCGATGCCGAGATTGATCGCCTGGGCGAGCGGGATGCCGCGGCCGTCGGCACCGGCGAGCAGCGCGGCCGCGCCCTCGCTCAACAGATGGTCGGCCGGCACGCGGCAGTCCTTGAACGTGACGCGGCCGCAGACGCCGTGCGGCCACGGCTTGTCCTGCGCCTCGACGCTCACGCCCGGCGTATCCGCCGGGACCAGGATGACGCCCGGCTCCCGACGGCCGGCGATCTGCACCAGCACGGCAAAGAGACCGGCGATCGGCGCGTTGGCGACGCAGTCCTTGATGCCGTTGACGATCCATTCGTCGCCCGCCTTGGCGGCGGTCGTCTTCGGCGTGGTGTCGATCGCCGCCGGGCGGTGATAGTTGATGCCGAGGCGCGTATCGGTGCCGGCTTCGCGGCGCGCGAAGGCGAGATGGAAGCGGTCGTCGTCCAGAAATTTCGGCAGGAATTTCTCCCGCTGGGCGTCGTTCATCGCCCGGTCGAACAACCCATGGGCGAGCCATGACGTCTCGGCCAGGATGGCCGCGACATCGGCATCGCAGGCCGCGAGCTCCTCGGCGACGAGGCAGCAGGTGAGCGCGTCCGCCCCCGCCCCGCCCGCGCCTTCCGAGAGCGCGAGGGTGCGCAGGCCCATTTGCGAGGCCTGGGCGAGAAGCTCCATCGGCAGGGTGCGGTCGCGCGCGTCGAGGCGCTCCGACCGGAGCAGGACCGGCTTGAGCTTCTGTTCGCCGAAGTCCCGCACCGTGTCGCGGATTTCGATCTGCTCGGGGGTGAGGTGAAGACTGTACATGGAGCTCCCTGCTTGGTTCTTGCCGTTCACGGCCCGCCGCGACCGGCGGCGCTCAGGCGATCGCCTCCGCGATCGCGCTGCCCATGTCCTGGGTGCTGGCCTTGCCGCCGAGGTCCTTGGTGACGTGCTTGCCTCCGGTGACGATCTTGTCGACCGCCGCCAACATCTTGTCCGCGGCGGCGCTCGCCTTCGGCTCGCCGTGCTTGCGGCCGAGCCAGGCGAGCAGCATCTGCCCCG
>DASVOY010000778.1:0-2833 GCA_036383115.1 Allostellaceae bacterium | reverse complement strand
GGGTCCTGGTGATGGGCGACAGCTTCACTTTCGGCGACGGCGTCAACGAGGGCGAGGCCTTTCCCCAGGTCGCCGATCGCGCCAGCGGCACCGGAAACGGCGCGCCCTGGGAGGTGCTCGATCTCGGCGTCAGTGCTTGGGGGCCGCAGAACGCGCTGGCCTATCTCGAGACCGAGGGCGCGCCGATCCAGGCCTCCTGCCTGATCTATACGTTCTTTCTCGGCAACGACGTCATGGACAACGCCGCCTCGCACCTCTATTCGCTGCGTGACGGCAGGCTCGAGAAGAACCCCGTCGTCAGCGCGCCGCCGAGCTCGGCCGATCGGGTCAAGGGCCTCATGCACGCGCTGCCGTTCTATGACCTGCTGCTCGACCACAGCCAGATCTTCAACCTCATTCGAGCCGTCTTCATCGGCAAGACAACCGACTATCGCGCCCTGGCCGACACCTATGCCGAGGTGCCCCGCGAGGCCTATGTCCGCGCGCTCGATCTCAACGACGCCACGCTGGCGCGGATGGCGCGGATAGCGCAAGACCGCTTCGGCGCTTTCGCGCTCATCCTCTTGCCGGAGCTGGCGCAACTCGACGGCGCTCCCGATCTGCACCCCTCGCTCGAGCTCGTTCCGGTCGACCTCGCCGAAGAAGGCCGCGTGCGCGTCAAGCAATGGGCGCAGGCCAACTCCGTTCCCGTCCTCGACCTGGTCGAACTCCTGCCGCACGACCCGGCCGCCGCGCGGCACCTCTACTTCCAGCGCGATTTCCACATGAACGCCGCTGGGCACAAACGGCTCGGCGAGTTGCTGGCGCAGCAACTGCCGCGCCTCTGCGATGCACGGCACCCCCCTCGGCAATCGGCACAAGGATAGAAGCCTCCAGCCGCGGCCCTCGGCGATCCCGCTCCCTCCGCCCGGCATCCCGTTTCCACCTGCGATCGTGCTAGACGAGGGAGCGAGCGCTTTTTTGGACCGTCCTGACGCAGAATACGTCAGGCCAATGTTGCCCTGAGCGGCCTTCGAGGAGATCACGGCAGCATGGCCTTGGCGACATGGAGCGGGCGACACCGCGCGCGGGCAGCGGCAAGCCGGGACCTGCCGCGCGCGCGGCTGGCGCTGATCTTTGCGATCCTGATCGGCATCGCGATGCTGCCGATCCTGATCTTCCCGATGCCCTTCATGGCGGATTATCCCAACCACCTGGCGCGCATCTATGCCATCGGCGCCCTCGGCCACGACACGCTGCTGGCGCGCTACTACGAGATCGACTGGCGCCTCGTTCCAGACCTCGCCGTCGATGCCATCGTGCCGCTCCTGGCGAAAGCCGCCGGGATCTTCGCCGCCGGTAAGCTCTTCGTGCTGCTGACGCTGACCTTGCTGGCCACCGGCCCGATCGCCTTGCACCACGCGCTTTACCGCCGCATCGACCTGTGGCCGCTCACCGCCTTCCTGTTCCTCTACAACACTAATTTCTTCTACGGCCTCCTCAACTACCTGTTCGCGACGGCGCTGGCGCTGTGGGCGACGGCGGCCTGGATCTGGCTGCGCGACAAGGGACCGGTGCTGCGCGCCGTCATCTCCTGGCTGTTCATCGCGGCGCTCTTCTTCAGCCACTTTCTTGCCGTCGGCATCTACGGCATGGCGATCGGCTGCTATGAGCTCTGGCACTGGCGCGCGACCCGGCTGGGGCCGCGCGCTGTCGCCCGCGACGCCGCGGTGCTCCTCACACCCTTTCTTCTGGTCATGCCCTTGACCCTGGCAAGCCCCACGGTCGGCTTCGCCGAGCAAACGGAATGGATGTTGTGGCCCGGCAAGGCCCTCGGCATCTACTTCATCTTCAAATCCTACAGCCGCAGCCTCGCCGTGGTGCTGGGGCTGGTCCTCGGCGGCGCGCTGCTCTGGGGTTTGCTGACCAGGCGCGTGCGCCTCCATCCCGCCGGGTTGCTCTTCGTCGTGCTGGCGGCGATCGTCTATCTGGCCATGCCTGCGATACTGATGAGCGCCAGACTCGTCGATGTTCGCCTGCCCGCCACTTTCGTGCTCTTCCTCATCGGCATGTCAGGATGGGAGCATCGCACCTCGACCGAGGCGAAGCGCTTTGCCGCGGCGCTGGTGGCGCTGGTCGGGCTGGTGATGGTCGAGGTCATCGGTTACTGGGCGCAGTATCAGCCGGCCCTCGCCCGGATCGAACACTCTTTTGCCCGAATACCGCCTGGCAGCCGCGTTCTGGTCGCGGTCAACGAGGTCGGCTCGGACCACACCGACGGGTCGTTGCTTCTGCATCTGCCGGCGCTGGTCGTGATCGAGCGGTCGGCATTCTACTCGCATGCCTTTACACATCCGGCAAAGCAGCCCCTCCAGGTGAAGGCGCCATACCGCGCCAACGCGCCCTATGACGGCCTGCCGCTGCCCGTCGAAGAGTTGGCCATCGCCGACGGCGATCACGCTGTCGTCCCGCCGCCCGAGCCGGGCAACACAGACCTGGAACGGCATTACTGGATGCACTGGCGGCAGGATTACGACTACCTGTATGTGCTCTACACGCCCGAGGGCTACCGCCCGCCGCTCGCCGGCATCGAGCCGCTCGAGCGCAACAACATCTTCTCGCTCTACCGCATCGCGCCGGCGCCCTGATCCGGCGGCGTCGCTCAGCGCACAAGAGCGGCGGCCCGGCGCGCGCCGATGGCCCGCTTGACCAGGCTCCGCACGCGGCTCTTTTGATCCGCGGCCATGCGGTGCCAGCGATATCTGCGTCGGAAGAAATCGGCGCGGAAAGGCCGCCGCTGCGCCTGCGCGGCGAGGTAGGATTTGTCGCCGGGCAGATGAGCGAGGAAACATTG
>DASVOY010000777.1:0-2277 GCA_036383115.1 Allostellaceae bacterium | reverse complement strand
CGGTCCTGTGGATCAATGGCTGTGCCCAGCACAGCTATTTCTTCGACCGGTGCGTCGTTCATCTCGCCGATGAGGGCTTCCTGAAGGGCGGCGTGTTCTTTCTCTTTTTCTGGTGGCTCTGGTTCCGCCACCCCGACGATCCGCGCCACGATCGCATCGACGTTCTGCGCATCGCCGGCGCCATCTGCCTCGCCGTCATTCTCGCCCGCGCCCTGCAGATCCTGCTGCCCGGCCGCGCGCGCCCCATCAACGATGCGCAGCTAGCGTTCGTGCCGCCGTTCACGCAGACGCGCGGCTATCTGGAGCATTGGAGCTCGTTTCCGAGCGATCACGCCGTCGTCTTCTTCGCCCTGGCGACGGCGATCTGGGCGCGCTATCGCCTGCTTGGCGCCTTCACCTACGCCTGGATCACGCTGCTCGCCTTGCTGCCGCGCCTTTATACCGGGCTGCATTACCCGAGCGACCTCATCGCCGGCGCGGCGATCGGCACGCTGGTCATGGCGGCGGCGGACGCCCTGCCTCTGCCCCGCGCCGCCATGGGCTTTATCGAGGAGCTGATCTCGTCCGAGCGCTGGAACCCGGCCGCGTTCTATTGTGTGGCGGTCGCGATGACCTATGAGTTCATCGAGCTCTTCGGCGATGTTCGGCTCGTAGGCCGTGCCGTCGCCAAGGCGCTGTTCTGAACCGAGAGGTCAGCGCCCCGCGAACAGCGTCTCGCTCGCCCGCCGATCGGCGCCCGAGGGCAGCGGTGCCTTCGGGTTGGCGATCCAGCTTGCCACGTCGCCCAGCACCACGGGCGCATCGAGATCGCGCAGCAGCATGTGATAGCCCTGCGCGTATAAGGCGATCCGCCGCTTCATGCGTGCATCATAGGGCAGATGCTCGATCCACAGATTCGTCGCCTTGCCCGGCACGACCTCGTCGTGCTCGCCATAGAGCAGCAGCATCGGTTTCTTCGCCTCGGGCGCGGCGGCGAGCGCCATGTCCATGAGATCGACGAGGCCCTTGATGGTATCGATCCGCGTCTCCTTGATGACGAGCGGATCGCGGCTCAAGGCGCGCAGCATCTCGATGTTGTCGGACGGCTTGATCTTGAGCCCGCGTCCGGTGACCGTCATGCCGGGGAGAAGCGCATCGCCGGTCCACAGCGCAGCGCGCTCGAACACGTTCATGGCGCCGCGCCCCCACACCGCCGGCGCCGAGAGGATGACGCCGTTGACATCGGGCACCGGCGCGCCAGCGGCGCCGGTGACGGCGGCGATGGCGACAGCACCACCCATGCTCTCGCCGAGGAGATAGAGCGGCACGCCCGGATATTGCGCGCGCAACAACCGGCTCGCCGCCGCGACATCCTCCGCCAGCAGCGGCGCCCCTGCCCAGCGCCCGCGCAGCGGTGCCTCGCCGAAGCCGCGCTGATCATAGGCATAGGTGGCGATGCCCTGCGTCGCCCACGCCTTGGCCGGGCCGGTGAAGGCGTTCGAGTAGTCGTTGAAGCCGTGAAGCGCCAGGATCACCGCCTTGGGCCTGCCCTCGGGCGGCAACCAGACGCGCAGCGGCAGCCGCGCCCCGTCGGCGGCGACGAGCGCCTTGTCCGCCAGGTGCGGCACCACCGGCGGCCCGGCCGGCGGCACCGAATTGCCGATCGCGGCGGGAGCGGCGAAATGGCCGGTGCCCTGGCCGGCGCAGGCACCGAGCAGCAGCGCGAGCAGCAGCGCAGCCACACGGAGCGACGGCAGCCGGCTCATCGCGGCCTCCGCGTGCTGCCGGTGAGGCGCAGGAAGATGTCCTCGAGGTCGGTCTCCTCGGTGGTCACGTCGCGGATGGTGAGCCCCGCCGCCTGGATGTCGGCGAAGAGCGCGCCGAGCTGGCTGCGGCTCGGGCCGTAGCGGTAGACGAGGCGCCCCGGCTCCGCCACCGCGAGGCGCCAGCGCGCGAGCGCCGGGGGCCCCGCGGTGACCGGCTCGACGAGGTTCACCGTCAAGGTCTTGTCGTCGACCTGACTGACCAGCGCCGCTGTCGTGCTGTCGGCGACGACGCGGCCGTGGTCGATGATCGCGATGCGGTCGCACAAGGTCTCGGCCTCCTCGAGGTAATGGGTGGTGAGGAGGATGGTGGTGCCGGCCGCGTTCAAGGCGCGCATCTGTGCCCAGAGCTGCTGGCGCAGTTCGACATCGACCCCGGCGGTCGGCTCGTCGAGCACCAGCACCGGCGGCCGATGGACCATCGCCTTCGCCACCATGAGCCGACGCCGCATGCCGCCCGAGAGGGTGCGGGCAT
>DASVOY010000776.1:0-2940 GCA_036383115.1 Allostellaceae bacterium | reverse complement strand
GCCGACGCAATTGCCGTAGCCGCCGATCCCGGCGACGACGCCGGCGACGAGATGGCGGGTCTTCGGATGATCGGGGCTGCCGAAGCGGAGCGCGTTCAGGTTGGCGATGGGACGCGCGCCCATGGTGAAGACGTCGCGCAGGATGCCGCCGACGCCGGTGGCGGCGCCCTGGTAGGGCTCGATGAAGGACGGATGGTTGTGGCTCTCGATCTTGAAGATCGCCGCCTGGCCGTCGTCGATGTCGACGACCCCCGCATTCTCGCCGGGGCCGCAGATGACGCGCGGGCCTGTCGTCGGCAGCCGCCGCAGCCATTTCCTCGACGATTTGTAGGAGCAGTGCTCGCTCCACATCACCGAGAAGATGCCGAGCTCGGTGAGATTGGGCGTGCGCCCCATGATGCGGACGGCGCGCTCGAACTCCTCGCGCGTCAACCCATGCTGCGCGACGATCTCCGGGCTGATGGTCGACGCGGCGGATCGGCTCAAGAAAGCGCCCCCACGAGGCCCTCGAACAGCGCCTGTCCATCCGTGCCGCCCAGCAGAGGATCGGTGGCATCCTCGGGATGCGGCATGAGGCCGAGCACCGTCTTGCTCTCGTTGAAGATGCCGGCGATGTTGCGCGCGGAGCCGTTGGCGTTGCCTTCTTCCGTGAGCTCGCCTTCCGGCGTGCAGTAGCGGAAGGCGACGAGGCCCTTGTCCTCGAGCCGGTCGAGCGTCTTGGGATCGGCGAAATAATTGCCGTCGTGATGTGCCACCGGCGCCTCGATCACCTGGCCCGCCTCGTAGCGGCAGGTGAAGATGCTCTGGCTGGTCTCGACGCGGAGATGGACGTTCTTGCAGTGGAACTTGAGCGTCTTGTTGGTGAGCAGGACGCCCGGCAGCAGCCCGGCTTCGGTCAGGATCTGGAAGCCGTTGCAGATGCCGAGCACCGGCGTGCCGCGGCTCGCCCGTTCCCTCACCGCGCGCATGATCGGCGAATGCGCCGCCATGGCGCCGCAGCGCAGATAGTCGCCATAGGAGAAGCCGCCGGGGATGACGATGAGGCCGGCCTTGGGCAACTCGCTGTCGCGGTGCCAGACCTTCAGGGGCGGTTTCCCGGAGGCGCGCGTCAGGGCGTCGAAGACGTCCTGCTCGCGGTTCGAGCCCGGGAAGATGACGATGGCGGCTTGCATGAGAGCGGGAGGCCTCGGGTGGCGAGGGGGCAAGCCTGAGATAACCCGCCCCCCGCCGCCGATCAAGGTCCCTGCCGCCGCAGATTTACCGTGCGCTCTTCTTGCGGCCGCGGGATCCGGTCTTCTTCCGGCCGCGCGTGGCCGTGCGGCGCGCCGTGGAGCGGCTCGACGCGCTGCGAGTCGATGCCTTGCGAGTCGATGCCTTGCGCCGGCCCGCCGCTTTCTTCCTGCCGTTCGATACGCTCGACTTGCGTCCGCCGCGCCGCTTGCGCGACTGGCCCGATTCGGACATGGCGATCGCGATCGCCTGGCGGCGGCTCTTCACCTTGCCGCGGCGCCCGCGGCCGGCCTTGAGCTCGCCATGCTTGAACTCGTGCATCACCTTCTTGACCTTGCGCCGTTGTCGTCGGCTGGCCATCAGGGTCCTCCATTTCAGTCGTACCTACTCGAAGGAACGACACCGCTCGGTCTGCGTTCCGCGCAGAGCGCGCGAACGCCGAGTCGCGCATCGAAGAACTGGATAAAGTCGCGCGTCCGAGTCGCGCCGTAGGCAGCGATCGAGCCAGTCAGCTCTTGAGCTCGATCTGGTAGCTCTCGATCACGGTGTTGGCGAGGAGCTGCTGGCACATCGCCTCGACCGCGGCGCGGGCGCGGCCTGCATCGGCCTCGGCGAGATCGAGGTCGATCACCTTGCCCTGGCGCACCTCGTTGACGCCCTTGAATCCCAGCGACCCGAGCGCATGCGCGATCGCCTTGCCCTGGGGATCGAGGACGCCGTTCTTGAGCATGACGTGGACGCGCGCCTTCATCGCCGATCCCTCATTGGACCGTCTGCGGACCCTTGACGTCGGTCGGCCCGCCCTCGGGCAGGATGCCGAGGCGACGCGCGACTTCCTGATAGGCCTCCTCGACGCGGCCGAGATCCTGGCGGAAGCGGTCCTTGTCCATCTTCTCGTTCGTCTTCAAGTCCCAGAGCCGGCAATTGTCCGGGCTGATCTCGTCGGCCAGCACGATGCGCATGTCCTCGTTGTTGTAGAGCCGGCCGAACTCGAGCTTGAAGTCGATGAGCTTGATGCCGATGCCGAGGAAGAGGCCCGTGAGGAAATCGTTGATGCGCAGCGACATCTGCATGATGTCGTCGAGGTCCTGCGTCGTCGCCCAGCCGAAGGCGGTGATGTGCTCCTCCGACACCATGGGATCGCCGAGCTCGTCCTTCTTGTAATAGTACTCGACGATCGAGCGCGGCAGCGCCGTGCCCTCCGCAAGGCCCAGGCGCTTGGCGAGCGAGCCGGCCACGACGTTGCGGATGACCACCTCGATCGGGATGATCTCGACCTCGCGCACGAGCTGCTCGCGCATGTTGAGCCGGCGCACGAAATGCGTGGGGATGCCGATCTCGGCGAGCTTGGTCATCAGGAATTCGCTGATGCGGTTGTTGAGCACGCCCTTGCCGGTGATCGTGCCCTTCTTCTGGTTGTTGAAGGCGGTAGCGTCGTCCTTGAAGTATTGCACCAGGGTGCCGGGTTCGGGGCCTTCGAAGAGCACCTTGGCCTTGCCTTCATAGACCTGCTTGCGTCGGGACATGGCCGGGACCTTGTGGCAAGGGTGCAAATGCGAAATAGAGCGGGCCGGCGGGCCGGAGGCGGCACCGGAGGTCCTGGTATAGCAAGGAGGCCGGGGCGAGACAACGCCGCCCACCGGCGGCGTCAGACGGGCACGTCGCCCCAGGCCGAAGGTTGCGGTTGCCAGGAGCGGAAGCGGAACACCG
>DASVOY010000775.1:0-12666 GCA_036383115.1 Allostellaceae bacterium | reverse complement strand
GTCGAATAAGGCCACCGCGTAGTCCACCGCGCCGCTGATCGAAGTCCAATCGGAGAAGGCGCGCGGCGTCTCGGCCACGGCGCTGCCGAACGCCGTGGCCGCGTTGGCGTTATCGAGGAGAGTCCAGCCGACCATCTGGCGCTGATGACCGCTGCCCGACCACTCGACGAGGGTGACGGCGATGGCATGGTTCTCGCCGGCCGCGATGGCGTCGATGACGTCGCGGCTGGTGAAGGCCTCGGCATAGCCGCGGCGCTGCAACTCGAAGCGTTCGGTATTGACGCTGCCCGACACGTCTACGGCGAGCACGAGGGCGAGAGCGACCGATCGCGCCGTCGCCGGCTCCGCCAGGCCAAGGGCCGCCATGATGATGGCGAGCATCCAACCCGATCCACGCATGCTAGTCCTCCAGCACCCCCGGGGGGATAAACACCCCGCAGCGGTCCGGGAGTTCATGCCGTGGCGCGACTATCCTCAGACGACGCGGAAGTTCTTGAACTGCCAGGGATCGTCGGGGTCGATATCTTCCGGGAAAAGGCGGCCGCGGTCGCTGAGCGGCGTCCAGTCGCTATAGGCGCCGACAATCTTGCCGAGGTAGGGCCGCATGATCTTCATGCAGCGCTCGAAATCCATCTCGTCGGGCTCGACGATGCCCGCGCGAGGATTCTCGAGCGCCCAGACGACGCCGGCGAGCACCGCCGCCGTCACCTGCAGGCTGGTCGCATTGTTGTACGGCACTAGGCGCCTGGCCTCCTCGATCGAGAGCTGCGAGCCGTACCAGTAGGCGCCCCGAGCGTGTCCCATGAGCAGCACGCCCAGCTCGTCGATGCCCTGAGTGATCTCGTCGACGATGAGCCGCTTGCGCTCCTGGAGGTGCCAGTTCTTGCCGGCGAGCTCGTGGATGGACAGCACCGCGGCGTCGCAGGGATGATAGGCGTAGTGAACCGTCGGCCGGTAGCGCACGCGGTCGCCATTGCGCAGGGTGAAGTAATCGGCGATCGAGATCGCCTCGTTGTGTGTGATGAGGAAGCCGTGGAACGGCCCCTCGAGCGGCGTCCAGGTGCGCACCCGGGTCGACGCGCCCGGCCGGTTCAGGAAGATGGCGGCGCCCGAGCCGAAGGCGTGACGATGCCCGTCGGGCGGGAAGTGGCGCTCGTGGCTGCCCCAGCCGAGCTCGGCCGGCTGCTGGCCCTCGCCGATGAAGCCGTCGATCGACCAGGTGTTGACGAACTCGGCGCGCTTCTTGGGCACGGGGGATACTTGCGTATCGCGCTCGGCGACATGGATGGCCTTGACGCCGAGCCGCTCGGCCAGCGCACCCCATTCGGCGCGGCTCTTGGGCTTCGCCACGGCGAGCCCGGTATCGGCGGCGATGTTGAGCAGCGCCTGCTTGACCAGATGCGAGACCATGCCGGGATTGGCGCCATGTGTCACCACGGCGGTCGGCGCATTGTCTTGCCCATCGCGCAGCGCCAGCGCGCGCTCGCGCAGCGCGTAGTTGGAGCGCAGCGACGGCGTGAGCGAAGGGTCGGTGTAGCCGCCCGCCCAAGGCTCGATGCAGGTGTCGAGGTAGAGCGCGCCTTTTTGCCGGCACAGCTCGATGAGCGCGACGCTCGACACCTCGACCGAGACGTTGAGCAGGAAATCGCCCTTGCCCAGGAGGGGGGCGAGCACTTGGGCGTAGTTGTCGGGCAGCAGCGGCTTGATAAGGAAGCGGATGCCGAGCTCCTCGGCCTCGGCATGGCCGCGCTCCTCGGCGGTGACGATGGTGACTTGAGCGGGCTGGATGTCCAGGTGGCGCAGCAACAGCGGCAGCACGCCCTGGCCGATGCTTCCAAACCCGACGATGACGAGACGGCCGGGAAACTTGATGTGCTTCTTGTAGCGGGACATTGGCGGCACCCACGCGTTAACTTGCGCGCCAACTTTCGGCGCACCAGGCAAACGCCTAAGGTCACGATTCCGCGTTGTCAAGCCGCGCGTGTGACGGCCGGCGGCGCTCCGCTATCCGGCTTCCTTTGCCGCGGTCGATGCGCGGTTTAGCACCGAGCGGACGCGCGCCGCAAGGTCGATCGACCGGTAGGGCTTGCGCAGGAGCTCGACCGTGCTGGCCGGCCATTCTTTCTCCACGAGCCGAGTCGTATAGCCGGAGGTGAAAAGGACGCTCAGCTCAGGCCGGCGCTCGAGCGCCGCCTTGGCCAGATCCGCCCCGCTGAGCGTCCCCGGCATCACCACGTCGGTGAACAGCAGGTCGATATCGGGCGTGACGTCGAGGATGTCGAGGCCGGCATCACCGCTCGGCGCCTCGAGCACCTGGTAGCCGAGCTCGCGCAGCACCGAGACGGCAAAATCGCGCACGCCATGGTCGTCCTCGACGACGAGAACGCATTCGCTGCCGCGGTATTGCTGATCGCGCATGGGCATCACGCCGGTGGTCCCCACGGCGCCCTCGGCACGAGGAAGGTAGAGGCGCACGGTGGTGCCCACGCCGACGCGGCTCTCGATCTTGATGTGCCCGGCGGACTGCTTGACGAAGCCGTAGACCTGCGACAGGCCGAGGCCGGTGCCCTTGCCGACCTCCTTTGTGGTGAAGAACGGCTCGAAGACATGGGCCAGCACTTCTTCGGACATGCCCTGCCCGGTGTCGCTAACCGAGAGGATCGCGTAGGGGCCGGGCGCCACCTCGCGGTGCCCCGCGGCGAACTCGGCATTGCCGGTCTCGATGGTGATGTGGCCGCCACCGGGCATGGCGTCGCGGGCGTTGAGGATGAGGTTGAGCAGCGCTGTCTCGATCTGGTTCGGGTCGGCGAGCGCCGGCCACAGCTCGGGTGCCAGCTGTTTCCGGATCTCGATATGCTCACCCACGGTGCGATGCAGCAGGTCGTCCATGCCGATGACGATCTGGTTGAAATCGATGGCCTGCGAGCGCAGCTGCTGGCGGCGCGAGAAGGTCAGGAGCTGCTGCGTCAGCTTCTCGGCGCGGCTCGCGGCGAGTGCCGCCGAGCTCACCAGGCGCAACAGCCGGGGCTCGTCGCCGAGCTTGCCCTCGAGCAGTTCGAGGTTGCCGGCGATCACCGTGAGCATGTTGTTGAAGTCGTGCGCGATGCCGCCGGTGAGCTGGCCCACCGCCTCCATCTTCTGCGACTGCCGGAGCGCATCCTCGACGCGCCGGCGCTCTGTGGTTTCGCGCAGGAAGCCGATGCCACCGATCACCTCGCGGCCGCGGCTGTAGAGCGGCGAGAAGAAGGCATCGTAGTAGCCGTCGCGCCCGCTCGCGGCGATGGCGTAGCGCTGGTCATACAGCGAGGTCTCGCGGCCTTCGAGCGTGCTGCGCATCGCCGCCTCGCCCACGGTATCGACGAGATAGGGCAGGACGTCGAAGATGCGCCGACCCAGCACCTGGTCGACGGAGACGCCGGTGATACGCTCGATGCCGGGGTTCCACAGCGTGACACGGAACTCGCGATCGAAGACGACGATGCCCTCGCTGCTGCTCTTGATCAGGAACTCGGAGAATTCCTTCTCGCGCCTGAGCGCCTCCTCGGCAAGCTTGTTGGAGGTGACATCGAAATGCATCACCACCGCGCCCGCCGCCTGGCCGGCGGCGAGCGGCGCCGCCATCAGCCGGTACCAGCGGCGCCAGCCGCCCTGGTCCGAGGGATGATCAATGCTGAGCTGCGGCTGCTGCCCGGCGAGAACGGCGGAGAGGCCCTCGGCGATAGCCGGCCCAAGCTCGGCCCAGCAATTCGTCGCGCAGAACTCGAAGTAGCTCCGCCCGACCGGCGCCGGCGCGTCGATGCCGCTTGCCGCCGCGAAATCATGCCAGCTGCGGCTCACCGAGAGGATGCGCCCCTCGCGGTCGAGGAGGGCGACATGGGCCGGCAGCGCGTCGATGATGGCGGCCTGCTGGTGGGCTAGCTGGCGCAGCGTCAGCTCGCGCTCGCGCAACCGCTCCTCGGCCTGCTTGCGCGCCGTCGTATCGCGCAGGATGGCGATCCAATGCGTGTACCAGCCATTGGCATCGGCCACGGGCGCTATGTCCATCTCGGCCCAGAAATTGCTGCTGTCCTTGCGGTAGTTGATCATCTCGACGCGAACCGGCTCCCAGCGCGCGAGCGCCGCGCGTACCCGCTCACTGGTCTCGGGATCTGTCGCCGGCCCCTGCAGGAGCTCGGGCGTGCGTCCGAGCACCTCGTCGATGGGATATCCCGTCATCGTGCTGAAGGAACGATTGACATAGACGATGCGCGGCGCCTCAGCGCCGCCCGATCCCGCCTCGGTGATCATCACGGCATCGTTGGCATGGAGCACCACCGATTGCAGCAGGGCGATGCGCTCCTCCGCCTGCTTCCGCGCCAACAGGTCGCGCACCTTGGCGGAAAGGCTGTGGATGGTTTCCGCCACCTGGCTCATGTCGCGCAGCGCCCGGCGGAACAGGAAAGTCAGGCCGAACTTCGCGCCGGCGTTCTCGAACGGCACGCCGAGCCAACTGCGGAAGCCGTGCTCCACCCCCTGGCGACACGCAGGAAAGCGGCGCATGTCGACCGTCGCGAGATCGCCGACGGCGATGAGGCGCTGGTGCAGTACGGCCTCGCCGGTCAGCGAATTGTCAGCCCGGATGGGAAAGCGGCGAATGAAGTCGAGGTAGGCCTCGGCATCGACCCCGGGCGCCTTATATTCCGCTTCGAGCTCAAGCCGCGTCGCATGCGGCGCGAGCCCGTGGGCAAAGGCGCAGTCGGCGCCGACCTGCTCGGCGATGAGATGCAGGCAGGCGCGGATCGCGGTCTTGAAATCGGTCGCCTCGAGCGCCGCCTCGGTAAGCTCGTTGAGCAGCTTGAGCCGGCTTTCGGCGAGGCCGCGTGAGGACAGCTCGGCGCTGAGTTGGCGCTTGGCCGCGCGCAGCTCGAGCTCGGCCACGACGATGTCAGCAAGCCGGGCCAAATGCTCGCCATCCTCGGCGCTGATGTCGGGCCGGGGCCTGTAGTCCATGACGCACAGTGTGCCGAGGCGATAGCCGTCGCTGGTGATGAGCGGCGCGCCGGCGTAGAAGGAGATGCCGACCTGACGTGCGAGCGGGTTGTCGGCAAAGCGCGCATCGCGCCGCGTGTCGGTCACCAGGCAGACACGGTCACCGCCGATCGTGTGCTGGCAGAATGCGAGCTCGCGCGGCACCTCCTGATACTCGATGCCGATGCGCGCCTTGAACCACTGGCGGTCGCGGTCGATGAAGCCAACGAACGCAATCGGCGTGGCGAAGAGCCGTGCCGCAAGCCCGGCCACCCGGTCGAACGCCTGCTCGGGCTCGGTATCAAGGATGTCGAAGCGGTCGAGGGCCTTGAGCCGTGCCGCCTCGTCGTCGTGTACCGCCGCCGGCGTCGTCATTGCCACGCCCACTACCTAACCGCGTCCAAACCGTCGACCCGCGACGGAAGCTCTAATACGTCAGCTTCCGCGAGCGAGCCGCGCAAGACGTCATAACGACGGGAGTTCTGCGCGAGCTTACGCTGGGTTGATGGCACCGCGGAAGCCACCCTTACTGACAATAGCAATCGACCTCGCGACTAGCCACGCGTGCATTGTACGGCTTTATGAACCAGCGGTAGAAAACGAACCTGCGCGTTGGTGTGGGCGGCGTTTACGACGCCGGCCTGGCCATAATCACCGGGCAGCGGGCGAACAATTCGACACGTTTGACAAAAATCTGATATGCCAGATACAATAATCTGGTATATCATGCTTCTGCGGTGCGAGGAGGAGTGCGCGGCGGTGACGACATCGAGACTCGACGTGAAGCCTATCGATACGCAATCGAGCTTCCGATCACAAGCCTATCACGCGCTGAAGCAGGCGATCACGTCGGTCAACATCTATGCCCAGCCGCATGAGATCCGTCTCGACGAGCGCCAGCTCTCCCAGGACCTCGGCGTGAGCCGCACGCCGATCCGCGAGGCAATGACCCTGCTGGAGCAGGAAGGCTTCGTGCGGACGCTTCCGCGGCGCGGTATCTTCGTGGTGCGCAAAACCAAGAAGGAGATCGTGGAGATGATCCAGGTCTGGGCGGCGCTCGAGAGCCTCGCCGCCCGTCTGATCGCGCTGCACGCCTCCGACGAGGATATCAGGAGCCTGCGCCATCTCTTCGACGAGTTCCAGGGCAATGGCCATTCGCCCGAGGGGCATCTCGACGAGTACTCGGACGCCAACATCAAGTTCCATCAATCGATCATCCGGCTGAGCGGCAACCAGCTCATCGCCGACATGACCGAAAACCTGTTCATCCATGTTCGCGCCATCCGGCAGATGACGATCGGACAGGATAACCGCGCGCAGCGTTCAATTATCGACCACCTCAAGATCATTGAGGCGCTGGAGCGACGCGACACCGAACTTGCGGAAAGGCTGGCGCGACAACACACGCTCGATCTGGCTGCGCATGTGGAAAGGCATTGCGATTTCCTGAGCTGAACAATCAAACGACCCGAGGGAGAACAGCCCTGATGACGCAAGCCACGACGCTCAAGGAGCAGGCGAGGACCGCGGCGGACGAGACGCAGGAGCTGACCGACGGCTTCCACCTCATCATCGACGCGCTCAAGCTCAACAGCCTGACCACGATCTACGGCGTGCCCGGCATCCCGATCACGGATTTCGGCCGCACGGCGCAGGCCGCAGGCATCCGCGTGCTCTCGTTCCGCCACGAGCAGAATGCCGGCTACGCGGCAGCCATCGCCGGCTTCCTGACGAAGAAGCCCGGCATCTGCCTCACGGTGTCCGCCCCCGGCTTCCTCAATGGCCTGACGGCCCTTGCCCACGCCACGACCAACTGTTTCCCGATGATCCTGATCTCGGGCTCGTCCGAGCGCGAGATCGTCGACCTGCAGCAGGGCGACTATGAGGAAATGGACCAGCTCGCCATCGCCAAGCCACTGTGCAAGGCGGCGTTCCGCGTGCTGCATGCCGCCGACATCGGCATCGGCCTTGCGCGCGCGATCCGCGCCGCCGTCTCGGGGCGGCCGGGCGGCGTCTATCTCGACCTGCCGGCCAAGCTGTTTGGCCAGGTCATGAATGCGGACGCCGGCAAGAAGTCGCTGGTCAAGGTCATCGACGCGGCACCGGCCCAGATCCCGGCGCCGGCCGCCATCGAGCGCGCGCTGGATGTCCTCAAAGCTGCCAAGCGGCCGCTGATCATCCTCGGCAAGGGCGCGGCCTATGCGCAGGCCGACGACGGGATCAGGACGCTGGTCGAGAAGAGCGGCATTCCCTTCCTGCCGATGAGCATGGCCAAGGGCCTGTTGCCTGATACGCATCCGCTGTGCGCCGGCGCCGCGCGCTCGACCGTATTGAAGGATTCCGACGTCGTGATGCTGATCGGCGCCCGCCTCAACTGGCTCTTGTCGCACGGCAAGGGCAAGACCTGGGGCGAGGCCCCGAAGAAGTTCGTGCAGATCGACATCGAGCCCAAGGAAATGGACAGCAACGTCGAAGTCGCCGCCCCGGTCGTCGGCGATATCGGCTCATGTGTCACCGCCCTCATCGAGGGCATGGGCGGCAACTGGCCGTCGGCGCCGGCCGAGTGGACCAACGCCGTCAAGACGAAGCGCGAAGAAAACGTCGCCAAGATGGCGCCGCGCCTGATGAACAACAACTCGCCGATGGACTATCACGGCGCGCTGGGTGCCTTGCGCACCGTCATCAAGGAGCGGCCGGATGCGATCCTCGTCAACGAAGGCGCCAACACGCTCGACCTCGCGCGCGGCGTCATCGACATGTACAAGCCGCGCAAGCGCCTGGACGTCGGTACCTGGGGCGTCATGGGCGTCGGCATGGGCCAGGCCATCGGCGCGGCCCTCGAAACCGGCAAGCCCGTGCTCGCGGTCGAAGGCGACAGCGCCTTCGGCTTCTGCGGCATGGAGGTGGAGACGATCTGCCGGTACAATCTGCCGGTCTGCGTCGTCGTCTTCAACAACGGCGGCATCTACCGCGGCACCGACGTCAATCCGGTCGGATCGGATCCTGCGACGACCGTCTTCGTCAAAGGCGCGCGCTACGACAAGGTGATGGAAGGGTTCGGCGGCGTCGGCGTGCAAGCGGAAACGCCCGACGAGCTGAAGCGGGCGGTTGACGCGGCCATGAACTCGGGCAGACCCACCCTGATCAACGCGGTGATCGACCCGGCCGCGGGCAGCGAGAGCGGCCGTATCGGCAACCTCAACCCTCAAAGCGCGCTTCGCAAGAAATAGAACGTCTTCGGAGATGCGGCGCATCACGAGGGGCGCGCCGCCGACAAGGGAATTAAGGGAACGCAACGACGGATTTCGGAGAGAGACAATGGGCAAAGCGCTAGACGGCGTCCGCATTCTCGATTTCACCCATGTTCAATCGGGCCCGACCTGTACCCAGCTTCTCGCCTGGTTTGGCGCCGACGTCATCAAGGTGGAGCGGCCCGGGCAGGGCGATATCACGCGCGGGCAGCTGCGCGACATTCCCGATGTCGACAGCCTCTATTTCACCATGCTGAACCACAATAAGCGCTCGATCACCATCGACACCAAGAACCCGAAGGGGAAGCAGGTGCTCGAGGCGCTGGTGAAGCATTGCGACGTGCTGGTCGAGAACTTCGCGCCCGGCGTGCTCGAGCGCATGGGCTTCGGCTGGGAGCGCGTCCAGCAGATCAACCCGCGCATGATCGTCGCCTCGGTGAAGGGCTTCGGGCCGGGCCCATACGAGGACTGCAAGGTCTACGAGAACGTCGCGCAATGCGCCGGCGGCGCGGCCTCGACCACCGGCTTCGACGACGGCCCGCCGCTCGTCACCGGCGCGCAGATCGGCGACAGCGGCACCGGGCTCCATCTGGCGCTGGGCATCGTCGCGGCGCTCTATCAGCGCAACACGACCGGCCGCGGCCAGCGCGTGCTCGCCGCCATGCAGGACGGGGTGCTCAATCTCTGCCGCGTCAAACTGCGCGACCAGCAGCGGCTCGATCGCACCAAGGTCATGAAGGAGTATCCGCAATACCCGCACCGCAAGTTCGGCGAGGCGGTGCCGCGTGCCGGCAACGCCTCGGGCGGCGGGCAGCCGGGCTGGATCCTCAAATGCAAGGGCTGGGAGACGGATCCCAACGCCTACATCTACTTCATCACCCAGGCGCCGGTGTGGGAGGCGATCTGCAAGGTGATCGGCAAGGAGGAGTGGATCACCCATCCCGATTATGCGAAGCCCGAGGCGCGGCTGCCGCGGCTCACCGAGATCTTCGCCACGATCGAGAAATGGACCATGACCAAGACCAAGTTCGAGGCCATGGAGATCCTCAACAAATACGACATCCCCTGCGGCCCGATCCTGTCGATGAAGGAGATCGCCGAGGAGCCGTCCTTGCGCAAGACCGGCACTGTGGTCGAGGTCGACCATCCGACGCGCGGCAAGTATCTCACCGTCGGCAACCCGATCAAGATGTCGGACAGCCCGAGCGAGGTGAAGCGCTCGCCGCTCCTCGGCGAGCACACCGACGAGGTCCTCGCCGAGCTCGGCTTCAAGAAGGACCAGATCGCCGCCATGCGCGCCGAGAAGGCGATCTGACGGCCGCGCACCCACCGCACAGGCGACCCGCCGCCGCGGGTCGCGACAGATCCCGGGAGGAAGAATTCATGGCACATGACAAGGCTTCGGCAGACAAGGCCGCCGTCCGCAAGGTCCTCGACAAGGCCAAGGCCGAAGGCCGCGACAGCCTGACCGCGCCCGAGGGCAAGCTCGTCTGCGACGCCTACGGGATCGCCGTGCCGAAGGAAGGCGTGGCGCGCTCGGACGCCGAGGCCGGCAAGCTCGCGCAGGCCATGGGCTTCCCCGTGGTGCTGAAGATCGTCTCGCCGGACATCCTGCACAAGACCGAGGCCGGCGGCGTAGTGGTCGGCGTCAAGAGCGCGGCCGATGCCGAGAAGGCCTATGACAGCATCATCGCCAACGCCAAGCGCTACAAATCCAGTGCCAAGATCGAGGGCGTCCAGGTGCAGCAGATGCTGCAAGGCGGGCAGGAGGTGATCATCGGCGCGGTCACCGATGGGAGCTTCGGCAAGCTCGTCGCCTTCGGCCTCGGCGGTGTGCTCGTCGAAGTGATGAAGGACATCACCTTCCGCCTCGCGCCGACGAGCAAGGACGACGCGCTCTCCATGCTCGACAGCATCAAGGCCGGCGAGATCCTTAAAGGGGTGCGCGGCGCCGAGCCCGTCAGTCGCGATGCTCTCGCGACGCTGATCCAGAACGTGTCGCAGCTGATCAACGACTTCCCCGAGATATCCGAGATGGATCTGAACCCGGTCTTCGCCACGAAGAGCGGTGCCGTTGCGGCCGATGTGCGCATCGTCATGAACTGGAACCCGCCGCCGCAGCGCTACCGGCCGGGTCAAGCCGACATCGTCAAGCAGATGAACCGCATCATGCGCCCCGACTCCGTCGCCGTGATCGGCGCCTCGGCCGAGGATGGCAAGATCGGCAACTCCGTGATGAAGAATCTCATCAACGGCGGCTATCAGGGCAAGATCTATCCGATCCATCCCAAGGCCGACGAGATCATGGGCCGCAAGGCCTTCAAGTCGGTCAAGGACGTGCCCGGCACGGTCGACGTCGCCGTCTTCGCCATCCCCGCGAAATTCGTGGCCCAGGCGCTCGTCGAATGCGGCGAGAAGAAGATCCCGGGTGCCGTGCTCATCCCCTCCGGCTTCGCCGAGACCGGCAATGTCGAGGGCCAGAAGGAGATCCAGGAGATCGGCCTCAAATACGGCATCCGCCTGATGGGCCCGAACATCTACGGTTACTACTACACGCCGAAGAATCTCTGCGCCACCTTCTGCACGCCCTACGACTACAAGGGGCACGCCGCGCTCAGCTCCCAGTCGGGCGGCATCGGCATGGCCATCATCGGCTTCTCGCGCTCGGCCAAGATGGGCGTCTCGGCGATCGTGGGCCTCGGCAACAAGTCGGACCTCGACGAGGACGATCTCCTCACCTTCTTCGAGCAGGACGACAACACGCATGTCATCGCCATGCATTGCGAGGACCTGAAGGACGGCCGCTCCTTCGCCGAAGTGGCGAAGCGCGTGTCGAAGAAGAAGCCGGAGATCGTCTAGAAGGCGGGCCGCACCTCGGCCGGCGCCAAGGCGGCGAGCTCGCACACCGGCGCGCTCGCCGGCAACGACAAGATCTATGACGACGTGCTCAGGCAGTCCGGCGTCATCCGCGCACCGGGCTTGCGCGACATGCTCGACTATGCCCGCGCGTTGCAGAAGCTGCCGACGCCCAAGGGCGAGAATGTCGTCATCATCACCGGCGCCGGCGGCTCGGGCGTGCTGCTCTCGGATGCTTGCGTCGACAACGGCCTCTCGCTGATGAAGATGCCGCAGGATCTCGATACGGCGTTCCGCAAGTTCATCCCGCCCTTCGGCGCCGCCGGCAACCCCGTCGACATCACCGGCGGCGAGCCGCCGACGACCTACAAGAATACGATCAAGCTCGGCCTCGAGGACCCGCGCATCCACGCGCTCATCCTGGGCTACTGGCACACGATCATCACGCCGCCGATGGTATTCGCGAAGCTCGTGGTCGAGGTGGTCGAGGAGATGAAGGCGAAGGGCATCGCCAAGCCGATCGTCGCCTCGCTCGCGGGCGACGTGCAGGTCGAGGAGGCGGCCGAGCATCTTTACGACCACGGTATCCCGGCCTATGCCTACTCGACCGAGATCCCCGTGGCGGTGCTGGGCGCCAAGTACAAATGGGCGCGCGGTGCCGGATTGGTGCGCTGATGAATATCCATGAGTACCAGGCGAAGAGCCTGCTGCAGAAGTTCGGCGTTGCCGTGCCCAAGGGCGGCGTCGCCTATACCGTGCAGGAGGCCGAGAACGTGGCGCGCGCGCTCGGCGGCCCGGTCTGGGTGGTGAAGGCCCAGATCCATGCCGGCGGCCGCGGCGCCGGGCGCTTCAAGGACCACCCGCAAGGCAAGGGCGGCGTGCGCGTCGTCAAGTCGATCGAGGATGTCCGCAAGAGCGCCGAGGAGATGCTCGGCCATGTCCTCGTCACCAAGCAGACCGGACCCAAGGGCCGCGAGGTCAAGCGCGTCTATGTCGAGCAGGGCTGCGACATCAAGCGCGAGCTCTATCTCGGCATGCTCGTCGACCGCAGGACGTCGCGCGTCACCATGATGGCCTCGACCGAAGGCGGCATGGAGATCGAGGAGGTCGCGGCGAAGCATCCCGAGAAGATCCTCAGGGCGGCGATCGATCCCGCCACCGGCATGCAGGGCTTCCACGCGCGGAAGCTCGTCTATGGCCTGGGGCTCGAGGGCAAGCAGGTCTCTGCCGCGACCAAGTTCATGCTCGGCATGTACAACGCCTTCACCAGCCTCGATGCGTCGGTGGTCGAGATCAACCCCCTGGTGGTGACCGGCGCCGGCGAGGTGCTGGCGCTCGACGCCAAGATGAACTTCGACGACAACGCGCTCTTCCGCCACAAGGAGGTCGAGGAGATGCGCGACGAGGCCGAGGAGGACCCGACCGAGCTCGAGGCGGCCAAGCACGCGCTCAACTACGTCAAGCTCGACGGCAGCATCGGTTGCATGGTGAACGGCGCCGGCCTCGCCATGGCGACCATGGACATCATCAAGCTCTATGGCGGCGAGCCCGC
>DASVOY010000774.1:0-4795 GCA_036383115.1 Allostellaceae bacterium | reverse complement strand
CCGTCGTTGCCGGTGCCGAGCGGCGCCGTCGTGATGTCCTCGGTCATCTTGCCGAGCAGCGAATACGCCACGACCAGCGGCGGCGACGCCAGGTAGTTGGCGCGCACGTTGGCATGCACGCGGCCCTCGAAGTTGCGGTTGCCGGACAGGACGGAGACGGCGACGAGCTTGTTGTCCTCGATCGCGTCGGCGATGGCGTCGTCCAGCGGGCCGGAATTGCCGATGCAGGTGGTGCAGCCATAGCCCACGAGGTTGAAGCCCAGACCGTCGAGGTCCTTCTGCAGCCCCGACGCGGCGTAGTAGTCGGTGACCACCTGGCTCCCCGGCGCCAGCGAGGTCTTGACCCAGGGCTTCGCCTTGAGGCCGCGCTTCAACGCATTCCGCGCCAGCAGCCCCGCGGCGATCATCACGCTCGGGTTCGAGGTGTTGGTGCAGCTGGTGATGGCGGCGATGACGACGGCGCCGTCCTTGATCTCGTAGTTGGCGCCCTTGACCGGCACGACGCGGTGAAGCTGCTCGGGGTCGGTGGTGCCGGCGAGCTTCGGCAGCTCGGCGGCGAAGGATTTGGCGACGCCGGTCAGCGCCACGCGGTCCTGCGGCCGGCGCGGTCCGGCGAGCGAGGATTCGACGGTGCCGAGGTCGAGCTCGAGCGTGTCGGTGAAGACGGGATCGGGCGACTTCTCGTCATGCCACAGGCCCTGCGCCTTAGCATAGGCCTCGACCAGCTTGACGCGTTGCGGATCGCGGCCGCTGAAGGCGAGATACTCGATGGTGGCGCGGTCGATCGGGAAATAGCCGCAGGTGGCGCCGTATTCCGGCGCCATGTTGCCGATGGTGGCGCGGTCGGCGAGCGCGAGGCTCTTGAGGCCCGGCCCGTAGAACTCGACGAAGCGGCCGACGACGCCGCGCTTGCGCAGCATCTGCGTGACGGTGAGCACGAGATCGGTGGCGGTGGCGCCCTCGCGCAGCTTTCCGTCGAGGCGGAATCCGACGACCTCGGGCAGCACCATCGAGATCGGCTGGCCCAGCATCGCCGCTTCCGCCTCGATGCCGCCGACGCCCCAGCCGAGCACGGCGAGGCCGTTGATCATCGTGGTATGGCTGTCGGTGCCGACGAGCGTGTCGGGATAGGCCACGGTGCGCCCGCCTTCCGCGGTGGTCCATACCACCTGCCCCAGGTATTCGAGATTGACCTGGTGGCAGATGCCGGTGCCGGGCGGCACGACGCGGAAATTGTCGAAGGCCTCCTGGCCCCATTTGAGGAAGGCGTAGCGCTCGCCGTTGCGCTCGAACTCGATCTTGACGTTGTCGCCAAAAGCCTTGGCCGAGCCGAAGACGTCGACGTTGACGGAGTGATCGACGACGAGGTCGACCGGCGAGAGCGGGTTGATGCGCTGGGGATCGCCGCCGAGCCTCGCCATCGCCTCGCGCATCGCGGCGAGATCGACCACCGCGGGCACGCCGGTGAAGTCCTGCATCAGCACGCGCGCCGGGCGGAAGGCGATCTCGCGCTCGGAGCGGCGCGTCTTGAGCCATTCCGCCACCGCCTTGATGTCGTCGACCGTGACCGTGCGCCCGTTCTCGAGCCGCACCATGTTCTCGAGCAGAACCTTCATCGAGAAGGGCAGCCGCGAAATGTCGCCGAGCCCCGCGGCCTTGGCCGCCGCGTCGAGACTGAAATAGTCGTACTCCTTGCCGTCGACCTTGAGCGTGCGGCGGGCTTTCAGCTGATCATGGCCGGTGACGGACACGGGGGGTCTCCTGGGATGGTACGGGCCGGGTATGGATACGGGATTGCCTGCTACAGCTAATCCGCGCCGAGATCAAGCGACCGCAAAGGCAGGCCCATCAACTCTCGGTGCGCCGCGCCCGCGCCGCTTGACCCGCGCTCCATGAATGCCTTAGCTAGGCGTCCGGCGGCGCATGGCTGATGCACAAAAAGCGCAGCGCTGCACGGGTTTCCGGGCCGGCGACAGGGTGCCGCCCGGGTCTGGGAGGTCGAGGGATGGCGGTTGCGCAGACCGAACGCGCAAGTCCGGCGGCGCTGCCGCAGGCCGCGGGTGCGCCCGACACCTTCCCCAAGCTCCTCCTCGACAATGCGGCGCGGCGCGGCGATCGCCCGGCCATGCGCGAGAAGGATCTCGGCATCTGGCAGAGCTGGAGCTGGGCCGAGGCGGCGCGCGAGGTGGGCGACCTCGCGCAGGGCTTGGCCGCGCTGGGCTTCGCGCGCGGCGACAAGATCGCCATCATCGGCGACAACCGGCCGCGCCTCTACTGGGCGATGACCGCGGCGCAGTGCCTGGGCGGCGTGCCGGTGCCGATCTATCAGGACTCCGTCGCCGCCGAGATGGAGTTCGTGCTCGCGCACGCCGAGGTGCGCTTCGCCGTCGCCGAGGATCAGGAGCAGGTCGACAAGCTCCTCGCCATCCGCGAGCGGCTCCCGCGGCTCGAGGCGATCATCTATGACGACCCGCGCGGCATGCGCCATTACGCCTATCCGTTCCTCCACGCCTACGAGGCGGTACAGGAGCAGGGGCGCGGCTTCGCCGCAGCGCATCCGGACTTCCTCGCCGGCGAGATCGCCAAGGGCACGGGCGCCGACCTCGCCATCGTGGTCTATACCTCGGGCACGACGGGGCAGCCCAAGGGGGTGATGCTCACCTACGACAACGTCATCATCATGGCGCGGAACGCGATCGCCCGCGAAGGCCTGCGCGAGGACGAGGAGGTGCTGGCCTATCTGCCGATGGCCTGGGTCGGCGACCACGTCTTCTCCTTCGCCCAGTCCTATTGCGCGGGGTTCTGCGTGAGCTGCCCGGAATCGGCCGCCACCGTGATGATCGACCTGAAGGAGCTGGGTCCGACCTATTTCTTCGCGCCGCCGCGGATCTGGGAGAACATCCTGACGCAGGTGATGATCCGCATGGAGGACGCGGCGTGGATCAAGCGCAAGCTCTTCCACTATTTCCTCGCCGTGGCGCGTCGCGCCGGGAGCCGCATCCTGAGCAAGGAGAGCGTGCCGCTCAAAGACCGGCTGCTCTACGCGCTAGGCGACGTGCTGGTCTATGGCCCCTTGCGCAACGCGCTGGGCATGAGCCGCATCCGCATCGCCTACACCGCGGGCGAGGCGATCGGGCCGGACATCTTCACCTTCTACCGCGCGCTCGGCGTCAACATAAAGCAGCTCTACGGCATGACCGAATGCTCGGTCTTCCTGTGCATCCAGCCGGATCGCGGCGTGAAGCCGGACGCGGTCGGGACGCCGGTGCCGGGGGTCGAGATCAAGATCGCCGAGAGCGGCGAGGTGCTGTACCGGAGCCCGGGCGTCTTCGCGGGGTATTACAAGGACGCGGCGGCCACGGCCGAGGCGAAGCGGCCGGACGGGTGGGTGCATTCGGGGGATGCCGGGTTCCTGGGCGATGACGGGCATCTCCGCATCGTCGACCGGGCGAAGGACGTGGGGAAGCTGCAGGACGGGACGCTGTTCGCGCCGAAATTCATCGAGAACAAGCTCAAGTTCTTCCCCTACATCAAGGAGGCGGTGGCGTTCGGCGCGGACCGGCCCTATGCCGCCGCCTTCATCAACATCGATGCCGAGGCGATCCGGAACTGGGCGGAGCGCAACGGCATCACCTATGGGGGCTATCAGGAACTGGCCGCGCTCGAGGCGGTCTATGACCTGGTGGAGGGCTGCGTCGACCAGGTGAATCGCGACCTCGCGGCCGAGCCGCATCTGGCGGGCTCGCAGATCCGCCGCTTCCTCATCCTGCACAAGGAACTCGACGCCGATGACGGCGAGCTGACGCGCACGAGGAAGGTGCGGCGCCGCTTCGTCGGCGAGCGCTATCGGCCGCTGGTCGACGCGCTCTATTCGGACGCCGGCACCGCACGCATCGAGAGCGAGGTGACCTTCGAGGACGGGCGCAAGGGCATGCTCAAGGCGGAGCTCGAGATCCGCGACGCCAAGACGGCCGCCGCCGTGGCCCCATTGCGCCGGTCGGCATGAAGCGGATCGGCGGACCGATCCTCCGCGCCGAGCGCATCAGCCTCGCCTTCGGCGGGGTCAAGGCGCTGTCCGACATCAGCATCGAGATCCGCCAGCACGAGATCCTCGCCATCATCGGCCCGAACGGCGCCGGCAAGACCTCGATGCTGAACGTCATCAACGGCTTCTACCACCCGCAATCCGGCACCATCACGTTCAAGGGCAAGACGCGCCGGCGCATGCGCCCTTACGAGGCGGCGGCGCAGGGCATCGCCCGCACCTTCCAGAACGTGGCGCTGTTCCGCGGCATGACCACGCTCGACAACATCATGACCGGGCGGCTCCTCAAGATGCGCCGCAACTTCCTGTGGCAGGCGCTGCATTGGGGCCCGGCGCTGAAGGAGGAGCTCGCCAACCGCGCCGTCGCCGAGCGCATCATCGACTTCCTCGAGATCCAGGCGATCCGCAAGGTGCCGGTGGGGCAGCTGCCCTACGGCCTGCAGCAGCGCGTCGAGCTCGGCCGCGCGCTGGCGATGGAGCCGGAGCTCCTGCTGCTGGACGAGCCGATGGCAGGGATGAACGTCGAGGAGAAGGAGGACATGTCGCGCTTCATCCTCGACGTCAACGACGAGTTCGGCACGACGATCGCGCTCATCGAGCACGACATGGGCGTGGTTATGGATATCTCGGATCGCGTCGCGGTGCTCGACTACGGCCGCAAGATCGCCGACGGCGCGCCGGATGAGGTGCGAACGAACCGCGACGTCATCGACGCCTATCTGGGTGTGCCGCATGAGGGGTGACGCTCGT
>DASVOY010000773.1:0-4646 GCA_036383115.1 Allostellaceae bacterium | reverse complement strand
CTGGTCAACCCCGGCCACGAGTTCGGCTACCGCCCCTTCCCCGAGCCGCAGATGGCGGCGCTGGAGGAACTCGGCCATGAGATTCTCGCGCGCCACCCGATCCCGGCACGCCTCGTGCTCGGCCATTCCGACGTGGCGCCGCAGCGCAAGACCGATCCCGGCGAGCTCTTCGACTGGCCGCGCCTGGCCCGCGCCGGGATCGGCCTGTGGCCCGGTTTCGCCGCGTCGGTCGGCGCCCCGACCGACACTGCCGAGATGCAGGCGCTGCTCGCCGCGATCGGCTACGAGACGCCGCGCACGGGCTCCCTCGATGAGACGACGAAACAGGTGATCGCCGCCTTCCAGCGGCATTTCCGCCCGTCGCGCTGCGACGGCGCTCCCGACGCGGAGACGGTGCAGCGCATCGCCGTGCTGGCGGGCACGGTGCCGACGAGCTAGTCGAAGCCGGCCGCTCGCCTGAGCACGTCCGTCGCGCCCGCTGCGATATTGCCGCGCCAGGCGACGATTTGATCCGGGCGTACCAGCGCGAGATCGGCGCGGTAGAGATCGCGCGCCTCGTCGCCCGGCAGGTCCAGCACGGTCAGGTCGAGCCCGAGCCGCGCTGCGGCCCGTGCAAACGCCTCGCTGGCCGGCGCAATTGGGCCGAGCCGGAGCAGCGTCCACTCGAAACCGAAGGCGTCGAAGAGCGAGCGACCGTCCTTGAGCCAGAGATGCGGCGCGCGGCCGCCCGGGCAGGCACTTGGCACATAGAGATTGGCCGCATCCGCCGGCGGCGCCGTGCCGTCGGGAATGATGATGGGCGATGCGTCGTAACGTCCGCCGAAGGTGATGCCGGGGATGTTGAACTCGGCGCGGGCATGCGCCTCGAGATAGGCGCCCGCGTCGCGGCGCGCGGCGGCGCCCTCGGGCGTGTCGTCCTCGATCTCCGGCGCCGGCTGGAACAGGCCAAGCGAATCGGCGAAATGCTGGGCATAGCCGGTGTTGCGCAGGGCGAGCGGCCGGCGCTCGGTCTCGTAGGTCTCGAGCAGCCGGGGCCCGCCGCAACCCTTTAGCGCCGCGGCAAGCTTCCAGCCGAGATTCACCGCATCCTCGACGGCGGTGTTGTAGCCGAGCCCGCCGGTCGGCGTGAACAGGTGCGCCGCATCGCCGCCGAGGAACACCCGCCCCTGCTGGAAATGGTCGGTCACCAGCGCATGCCCGGCGGTCCAGGTGCATTGCGAGAGGATCTCGACCTCGAGCCTGGCGCCGATGGCGGCCTCGACCATGGCGCGCGCATCGGCCGGGCCGATGCGGCTCTCGTCCTCCGACGGGCGGAGCTGGGTGTGGAAGGCGAATTCGCCTTTGCCGTCGACCGCGGCCATGAGGGCGCGGCGGTCGCGGTTGATGGTGACGTTCATCCAGGCCGGCCGATGCGGCACGACCCGGTAGAAGTCGGGAGCGCGGACATAGATGGCATACATGCGCCCGCCCATGAACTCGCGGACGAAGCCGGTCTTGCCGGTGTAGCGGAACCCCAGAAGCTGGCGGACGGCGCTGCGCGGTCCGTCGGCGCCGACGAGGTAGGCGCCGCGGATGCTCGCCCGCGCGCCGTCCGCGACCCGCTCCAGCTCGGCCTCGACATGGCCGCCGCGATCGGCGAAGCCGGTCATGCGCCAGCCGTAATTGAGCGACACCGAGGGCAGGCGCTCGGCGTGCCGGCGCAGGATGGCCTCGACAAATTTCTGCGACACCCGGTGCGGCAGCTCCGCCGCGCTCCACGAGCCGGAGAGTCCGGCCACCTTCTCCTTGGCCTCGCGCGCCGAGGGCAGCCGGAATCGCGCCAGCTCGTATCTGGCGAAACGAGTGAAATAGGCGATGTCGGTCGGGTAGTCCGGCGGCAGCCCGGCCGCGCGAATCTCGTCGGCGAAGCCCAGGCGGCGGAAATGCTCCATCGTCCGCGCCTGTGTCGCATTCGCCTGGGGGTTGAAGGCGGTGCCGGGCTTGTCGTCGACGAGGACGGTGGCGATGCCGCGGCGGCCGAGCTCATTGGCGAGCATAAGGCCGCAGGGGCCTCCGCCAATGATGACGACCGAGCATTCCCACGGCAGCATGGCGCCATCCTTCACGGCGCCGGCCGCAGCGGTCAAGCATTTGACTTTGCGGCCCTTCGTCCCCTTATTAGCGAAGGGCCAGGCGGCCGGATGGCCGCTCTCCGCTTGCGCGGGGAGAGGAAAGTCCGGGCTCCATGGAAACGCGGTGCCGGGTAACGCCCGGCGGGGGCGACCCCAGGGAAAGTGCCACAGAAACATACCGCCATCCCGCCGCGGCCTTCGGGCCGCACGGGCGGCAAGGGTGAAATGGTGCGGTAAGAGCGCACCGCGCCGCCGGCAACGGCGGCGGCAGGGCAAACCCCACCGGGAGCAAGACCAAGTAGGGATGGCAGGCCCCTTGCGGGCCGGGCGTGTTTCCGCGCCGCCATCCGGGTCGGTCGCGCGAGGCGTCCGGTGACGGACGTCCCAGAGGAATGGTCATCCCCCGCCCTTGAGGCGGGGACAGAACCCGGCTTACAGGCCGCCTGGCCCTTTCATTCCCGTTTACTTCGTGAATTCTGAATTTCGACTGGTGTGAGAACAGAATCGGATTTGAGAACAATCCAGGAACTCGGTTAATTTTCAGGCCGGCTGTGTTCCCGCTGTGCCTCAACCTTTAGATGGTCCGCCCGCTGCTTGGCCCTAGCCGCTCGACGACCTGACCAAGGCGGATTAATACCTTTGATCCCAAGGTTTTACTACGGATCTCCATTGACGCCCATCTAAACCCATGGTATCCCATGCAGTCCCATCATGGTATCGCCGCCGGTTTGAGCGGAGCGGCGCTTTCGGGACGCTGAGGCGGCGGGGCCTCATGGGGCAGTACGTTGGGGGCGGGCGTTGGCGTTGTTCCTTTCCACATTCGTCAACAAGGTCGACAAGAAGGGTCGCGTCTCCGTCCCCGCGCCCTTCCGCACCACGCTCGCCAGCCAGAGCTTTGCCGGCATCGTCTGCTTCCGCTCGTTCAAGCTGCCGGCGGTCGAGGGCAGCGGCATCGACCGCATCGAGGAGATGAGCGCCCGCATCGACGCCCTCGACGAGTTCTCCGAGGACCGCGAGGCCCTGTCCTCGATCTTCGCCGACGCGCAGCAGCTGCCCTTCGACGGCGAGGGCCGCATCATCCTGCCGCCGTCGCTGTGCGAGCATGCCGGGATCACCGAGAACGCGGCCTTCGTCGGCCTCGGCCGCACCTTCCAGATCTGGGAGCCGCAGCGTTTCGAGCGGCACCAGGGGGAGCTGCGCGAGCGCGCCCGCCGCCAGGGCACGACCCTGCCGCCCCGCCGAGTCGATCCTCCCGCGCCCGTGGGTGAGCCCAGATGATCCCCGCCGACGACCTCGCCCATACCCCCGTGCTGCTCGACGAGGCGGTATCCGCCCTCGCTCCCCGCGACGACGCACTTTATGTGGACGGCACGTTCGGCGCCGGCGGCTACAGCCGCGCGCTTCTCGCGGCGGCGCGCTGCCGCGTCATCGGCATCGACCGCGACCCCCGCGCGGTCGACCGGGGCAGCGCGCTCGCCCGCGAGCATCCCGGCCGCCTCACCGTGCTCGAAGGGCGCTTCGGCGACATGGAGGCGCTGCTGGCCTCGCTCGGCATCAGCAACGTCGCCGGCATCGCGCTCGACCTCGGCGTCTCCTCGCCGCAGATCGACGATCCCGCCCGCGGCTTCTCCTTCCGCGCCGACGGGCCGCTCGACATGCGCATGGGGAGCGACGGCGCCACCGCCGCCGATCTCGTCAACACCCTGCCCGAGAGCGCGCTGGCCAATCTCATCTATATCTATGGCGAGGAGCGCTTCGCCCGCCGCGTCGCCCGCGCCATCGTCGCGGCCCGCAAGAAGGCGCCGCTCACCCGCACGGGTGAGCTTGCCCAGGTGGTGCGCGCGGTGGTGCCCATCAGCGGCGGAATCGACCCGGCCACCCGCACCTTCCAGGCGTTGCGCATGGAGGTGAATGACGAGCTGGGCGAGCTCGACCGCGCGCTGACCGCCGCCGAACGGCTGCTCGCACCCGGCGGGCGGCTCGCCATCGTCTCGTTCCATTCGCTCGAGGACCGCAAGGTCAAGGATTTCCTGCGCCAGCGCAGCGAAGCGGCGCCGCGCGGCTCGCGCCACCGCCCGCTGGCGCCGGCGCGCGCGCCGAGCTTCCGCCTGCTGACCCGCAAGCCGGTGACGCCGGGCGCCGCCGAGATCGCGCGCAATCCGCGCGCCCGCTCCGCCCGGCTGCGCGCCGCCGAGCGCACCACGGCTCCGTCCTGGGAGGAAGCCGCATGATCCGCCTTGGCACCATCCTATGGGCGCTGCTCGTCGCGGCCAGCGGCTACGCCATGTTCCAGGTCAAGTACGAGGTGGTCCAGCTCGAGGACGAGCTGGCCCGCGTCAACCGCCAGATCGTCGCCGACGCCGAGGCGGTCCGCGTGCTCAACGCGGAATGGAGCTTCCTCAATCAACCCGCCCGCCTCGACCGGCTCGCCAAGCGCTATCTCAGCCTCGGGCCGATCGCCACCGCTCAGCTCGGGCACATCGACAGCTTGCCGAGGCGTTCCCCAATGCCTCCCGCTGCGGTAGCGGTCGCGCC
>DASVOY010000772.1:0-1580 GCA_036383115.1 Allostellaceae bacterium | reverse complement strand
AACTCGATCGTGTGCCATTCCTTGAGCGCGTCGAAGCTCGTCCAGAAGCTGACCTCGTTGTACCAGCGGGGGTCGTCGGGATGCACCCACCAGGTCAGGTGCAGGAACCCCGGCAGCTTCTTCAGGTGATTGCGCACGTCGGAGAAGATCATCTTGAATTTCTCGTAGCCGTCCGGGCTCGAGAAGCGCACGCGCTGCATGCTCTGATAGATCGCCATGACACTGCTCCCTCGGGTCGGGGTCGAGGAACCGCCTCGCTCGGCTTCGCCACGGCCATGTGCTTCGGGAGCATCGCAGATGCCGTGCACCGGCATCCGCGTGCATCGATCATGACACAGGCGCGACGCGCGGCCCAGCGCGCCGGCGTGCTCCTCGACTGATCCAGCTTGAAGCGCCGGCGACCCGCGGAACCGATAGCGTCTTTCCCCATTGACGCTCCGGCCTGTATCGATCGCGCGCGCCGACCGACGCTCAACTAATCCACTTTCCCGCGGCGCTCTCGCGCCGCTCTCGTCTTCTCCTCCGTGCTGCATCGCCGCGACAAGGTCAGCCTCGCTGCCGCTCGCCGCGACCCATCGCGACCTTGTCGATTCGATGCTGCGCCGCAGCGAACTCCCCGAAGGAACCCCATATCGCCGCGCGGATTCCGTGGCCCGCCTTCGGCAGCGCAGCAGGCGAGGTCAGGGCACGCCGGGCAGCGGCGGGCCGCCATACGCGGTGCCGTTTGATGAACCGGCGTGGCATTCTTTTGTAGCTCTGAGCCGGCATTGTTGTGCAGTCGGAGGTGAAGCGGATCGGCGCGCCGCTTGGTCCATTCCGCCGGCAAAATGTACGTTTCACGTGAAACATTCCGCCGCCGCGGGCGTAGCGCCGCCGCGGATTTCCGCGGCTTCGCCGCAGGAGGCACGCCTTTCCTGGTCGCTGGGGCGTCCGCTCGCGCCGATGCCGGTATCGGAAAGTTGTATCGGCGGCCTACCGCAGCGCCTTGGCCCAGTCGAGCTTGTAGCCGGCGTCCTCGAGCGCCTTCAGCAGCACCTTCTGCCAGCCCTCATAGGGGTCGTAATGGGCGTAGCTGAGGCCGGTGACGGCCGGCTCCTCGTTCTCGTTCGTGGTCAGCGCGCAGACCCTGGCGCGGCCCAGCTTGCCGACGAAATAGAACAGCTCGGCGGTCACCGCCTGGCGCGCGCGCGGCCGGCGGAAGCCGGGCTTGGGTGCGCTCTCCTCCTCGGGCGGCAGCAGCACGACCGCAAAGCCGGCGCCGGAGTGGCGCTCGAGCCGCTCGATGTCGGTGCGCGCCTCGTCGCCCTGCTGGTGCAGGATGATGGCGTTGAACTCGGCCTTGCGCAGGAAGCGCGCGATCTCGCCGCTCGCCACCGTGTCGTTGCCGTGGACGACGATCACGTCGCGCGTGCCCGGCGCGGCCGCCTCCGCCGCGGCCGGCGGCGGCGCGGGCTCCGCCGTCGCCGGGGCCGGCTCCGCCGCCGCGACGACCGGCCTGAGGATCGAGGGCGCGCCCGGCGCTTCCCTGGCGGGACTTGCCGGCGCGGCCGTGGCGGCCCGCGCCGCGGGCGAGGGCGTCC
>DASVOY010000771.1:0-13546 GCA_036383115.1 Allostellaceae bacterium | reverse complement strand
GCTCAACGATATCCACGGCATCGGCGAGGACATGGCGGCCGACATCGTCGGCTTCTTCGCCGAGCGGCATAATCTCGAGCTCCTCGACGATTTGCTCGGAGAGGTGACGGTCGCCGATTACGACGGCGGGCGCGCAGCCGCCGATTCGCCGCTCGCCGGCAAGACCGTGGTCTTCACCGGCACGCTCACGGCGATGTCGCGCTCGGAGGCGAAGGCGCGCGCGGAAGCCTTGGGCGCCAACGTCGCCGCCAGCGTCTCCGGCAAGACCGATTATCTGGTCGTGGGATCCGACGCCGGCTCCAAGGCCGAGAAGGCGAAGGCGCTCGGCGTCAGGACGATGAGCGAGGAAGAGTGGCTGGCGCTGGTGAACGGCGGCTGATCGCGGCATACCAGACCGTCGCCGCCGTCGCGGTCAGCAGCAGCGGCAGCACCGTGTAGATGACGGCGTCCCAGCCGGCGCGGGCGAAGACCCCGCCCGAGGCGAAGGAGGCGAGCGCGACAACGCCGAAGGTGAGGAACTCGTTGGCGGCCTGCGTCTTGGCGCGCTCCTCAGGCCGATAGACCGCGGTGAGCAAGGTCGTGGCGCCGACATACATGAAGTTCCAGCCGACGCCGAGCAGCGCCAACGCCGCCCAGAAATGATAGATCGTGATGCCGGAGAGCCCGACCAGGGCGCAGGCGAGCAGCATGCCCGCGCCGGCGAGCAGGATGCGCGCGACGCCGAAGCGCGCGATGAGGCTGCCGGTGACGAAGGACGGCGCGAACATGCCGATCAGATGCATGCGGATGATGCCGATGGCGTCGTTGCTGGTGAGCCCGCAGGCGACCGCCGCGAGCGGCGTCGCCGACATGACGAAGACCATGGTCGCGTATCCCAAGACCCCGTTCGCGACCGCGGCGATGAAGGCGGGCTGGCGCGCGATGGCGGCGAGCGGCCGCCCGCCGCTTGCGCCCGCGTGCGTGCCCGGCGCCGGGATGGCGAGAAATCCCAGCAGCAGGATCGAGAGCGCCGCCAGCACGGAGATGGCGAGATAGGAGCCGGCGAATCCCACCGGCGCGAAGAGGTCCTTGCTGAAGCCGGCGATGCCCGGGCCGAGCAGCGCGGCGGCGACGCCGCCCGCCATCACCCAGGAGACGGCACGGCTCTTGAAGGCGGGCTCCGCGGCATCGGCCGCGGCGAAGCGGTAATACTGCGCCACCGCCTGGAAACAGCCCATGAGCGCATTGCCGATGCAGAACGCGACGAAGCTCTGGCGGAAGATGGCGATGGTGGAGATGGCGCCGCCGCTGCCGCCGATGAGTGCGCCCAGCATGAAACCCGCGCGCCGTCCCAGCCGCGCCATGAGGAACGAGGCCGGGATCGTCGTGCTCGCCGTCATCACCGTGATAAGCGAGAACGGCAAGGTGGCGAGCAGCCGGTCCGGCGCCAACATGGCGCCGACGAGCCCGCTCAGCGCGACCTGGATCGACGACGCCGACAGGTAAAGCGCCTGGCAGATGGCGAGGATGAGGACGTTCCGTCGCGCGCGATCGGGCATGGGCGCTTGCTAGCGCAGTGCGCGGGGCGGTGTCGAGCGCCTGCCGGCTCACCCTCTCCCACGAGGGGAGAGGATTTATCTTTCCTCTCCCCCTGGTGGGAGAGGGTCGGGATGAAGGGTGCGACGCGCTCGGCGATGGCGAGCCTTAGGCCCCCTTCGCCCTTCGCACCCAGCCATTCACCGTGAAGCGGCTGTCGACGAAGCGGCTGGAGGGGCAGCGCACCGGCAGGACCTCGTGGTGGCAATGGCTCGGGAAGAACAGGATGCTGTTGTTCTTGGGCTCGATCTCGACGGCCTGATCGCCGCATTCATAGCGCCCGTTGACGACGCGGCTGTTGTAGAGCCGGAACTCGCCGCCGCTATAGGCCTTGGGCTCGTTGTTGAAATAGTAGACGTAGGAGATCGTGCGCTCGAGCGTGTCGGGCGAGCCGTTGTCGTTGTGCAGCTTGAAGTAGTCGCCGTCATTGTGCGCGGTGAGCTGGCACTCGATGTCGCCGACCGCGAACTCGCCGATGCCGAAGGCGACGGCGAGCTGCGGCAGCAGCGAGCGCACGCGGTCGCGGAAGAGCCCGGCGAAGTCGGGAAAATCGTGCAAGACCAGGGAGCGGCGGTATTCGGCATCGTTGGTCGAGACGCTCGACGGCGCGAACTCCTTCTCGCGCGCCAGGACGAATTTCACGAGGTCGGCATGGACCGACGGGTCGACGAAATTCTCCAGCGTCACATAAGGCGACTTCTCGGCGCCGGGGCCGCCGCTCGGCTGCTGCGGCGCGGCGAGGGTCGGCTGCCTGGGCGCCTTGTCGTGCACCATCGGCGGATCGGTGATGAGGCCGACGAGATCGGTCGACGAGAACATGAACGAGCGGCGCCCCTGATCGAGATGGATGTTGAAGGGCCGCGCCGGCCTTCCGCCGCCATAGCTCTTCTCGCCGATCGAGGATACGAGCGAGCTCAGCAGCGGATCCTTGCGGCGCAGATAGAGCGTGCGCGTGTGGCCGCCGTTGAGCAGCAGAGTGACGCTGACTTCGCCTTCGTTCCGCAGCATTTTCCCGAGCCTTTCGCAATGGAGATGAGGGCCTGGTCCCGGCCTCTTTGACCTCCAGAGTTGGCGGAAATGGTTAATGAAAAGTTTGCGCGAAAACGGTTTTACTGCGCGTTCATTCTGCCCGCGCACTGAACAACTTGCGGTTATGTTCCGGCGCGAAATTCGGGAAATAAATTCCGGCCGTAGAGCGCTAAGGTGCGGCGAACGGCGCGGTCGCCGCGGCGAGCCAGCGCGCGGTCGCGGCATCGACGAGCGGCGTGAGCTCGGCGCGCACCCGCGCGTGATAGGCGTCGAGCCACGCCACTTCGCTCGCATCGAGCAGTGCCGGCTCGACGAGGGCGCGATCGATCGGCGCCAAGGTCAGCGTCTCGAAGCCAAGGAGCTCGCGCTCGCCGCCGCTGCTCTCGAGCCGCGTCACCACCACGAGGTTCTCGATGCGGATGCCATAGGCGCCCGCCTTGTAGTAGCCGGGCTCGTCGGAGACGATCATGCCCGGCAGAAGCGGCTGCGTGTTGGGCAGCTTCGAGATGCGCTGCGGCCCCTCATGGACGGCGAGATAGCTGCCGACGCCATGCCCGGTGCCGTGATCATAATCGAGGCCGACCTCCCACAGCGCCCGCCGGGCCAGCACGTCGAGCTGCGATCCCGTCGTGCCCTTGGGAAAGCGGCAGGCGGCGAGCGCGATGTGGCCCTTGAGCACGCGGGTGAAGCGGTCCCGCATCTCCGGCGTCGGCTCGCCGATCGCGACCGTGCGCGTGACATCGGTGGTGCCGTCGAGATATTGCGCGCCGGAATCGACGAGGTAGAGCGTGCCCGGCTCGAGCCGGCGCTCGCTCTTCGGCGAGGCGCGGTAATGGACAATGGCGCCATTGGGCCCGGCGCCGGAGATGGTGGGAAAGCTCAGGTCGCGGAAATGCTCGCCCTCGGCGCGCAACATCTCGAGCTGGTCGGACGCGGCGATCTCGGTGATGCCCCCCTTGGGCGCGCGCTCGGCGAGCCAGGCGAGAAAGCGCGTCAGCGCCGCGCCGTCGCGGCGATGCGCCGCGCGCGTGCCGTCGAGCTCCGCCGCGTTCTTGCGCGCCTTCGGCAGCTGCGCCGGATCGGCGGCGCGGTGGATCTGCGCGCCCGCCGCGGCGAGCCGGTCGAACACCCAGGCCGACGCCGTGGCGGGATCGGCCTGCACGCGCCGCTTCTCGGCGCCGAGCCGCTGGAGCGCGTCGCCGAATGTCTCCGGCGGCATGAGCCGCACCCTGTTGCCGAGATGCTCGGCGAGGCCGGGCGCGAGCTTGCGCCGGTCGATGAAGAGATCGACGGCGCCGTCGCTGTTGAGGATGGCGAAGGCGAGCGGCAGCGGCGTGTGCGGCACGTCGCCGCCGCGGATGTTCAGCAGCCACGCGATCGAATCGGGCGCCGTCAGCACCGCGGCGTCGACGCGCTCCGCCGCGAGCCGGCCGGCGAGCGCCTGCCGCTTCTGCTCGGCGCTCTCGCCGGCGAAGCGGACATCGTGCGGCACGACCGGCGCGAGCGGCGCCGGCGGCTGATCGGTCCACACCGCATCGAGGGGGTTCGCGTCGAGCGCGGCGAGGCTGCCGCCCGCCTTCTCGGCTGCGGCGCGCAGGCGCTCGACCTCGCCCACGGTGTGGAGCCGGGGATCATAGGCCAGCACCTCGCCGGGCTTCAGATGGGCGGCGACCCAGGCGCCCGCCGGCTGCTCGGTGATGTGGCGGCGCTGGTAGAGCGCGCCGTCCACTTCCGCCTCGGCCTGGAGCGTATAGCGCCCGTCGACGAAGACCGCCGCCGCCTCGGGCAGCACGACGGCGAGGCCTGCCGAGCCGGTGAAGCCGGTGAGCCAGGCCAGCCGCTCGGCGCGGCGTGGCACGTATTCGTTCTGATGCTCGTCGGCGCGCGGCGCGAGGAAACCATGCACGCCGCGCCACTTCAGCTCCGCCCGCAGCCGCTTGAGCCGCCCCGCCGGAGGCGGCGCCGCCGGCTTGGCCGCGCTCCGCAGCTCGGCGGCAAGCGCCAGCAGGTGTTGCCTCAGCGCCGGCGACGGCGCCGGCACGACGAGCCTGGTCCAGGCGGCCTCGTCGCGGTCCGCCGGCGCCGCCAGCACGCCCGCGACCAGCTGCCGCGCGCCGGCGACGTCGTAGGGCGATCCCTCCTCCCGCAACAGCTTCGCCAGCGCCGCATCGCCGGCATAGGCCATCGACCGATCATCCATTCCCGTCTCCTCGCCCGATACCCCAATGGGCGGCGACCCCGAGACCGTCGAAGGGCCGCTGTCACAGGACAGATAGTGCCGCCGCAGGCCTGTTTACACCGCCTGAGGCTAGGGCGCCCGCCCCTTTCCGGCAAGCCGGGCCATGCTATGCGCGCAACGAAAAGCTGGGTTGCAGGCCGCCGGGCTTAACCTCTGGTCAACAGAGTTTACCTATTGTGCAGCCGCGAAGAGACCTTCGCAGGTGCGTTATAGGAGTTTCTAATATGTTGAATTTTACGGAAAATTTGGCACGAAGCCTGGCAGCGTCCTATGCCGCATGGCGGCAGCGCCGGCGTGCCTACATCGAGCTGGCCGCGCTCGACGACCGCGCGCTCGCCGATATCGGCATCAGCCGCTCCGAGATCCGCTATGTCCTGTCGCAGGGTGCCGCGGCCCCGGTCAGGCCGGGCGCCTCGGCGTCGCTCGCCAACAGCGACCTGCAACACGCCTGAGGCAGGCCGGGCATAGCCCGGCTTTCGCGGGACGATGAAATCCCGCATCGGCCGCCAGGGGCCGGTGCGGGATTTTTGCTGCGGGCGCGCGGCGACTTGCGCATCGACAGCGCCACGACAATGTTGATGCTAGGGCGGATCAGGGTGCCGGCCGAGGACGGGATGCACAGCGAGGCTCTTTCCGGCAGACATGAGCATGGCGTGGAACATGCGCCGTCCTTCGGGACTGCCTTCGCCCTCGCCGCTGCGCTCAATCTGGGATTCGTCGCCATCGAGGCGGCCTTCGGCATCATCGGCCACTCGGTGGCGCTGCTCGCCGATGCCGGGCACAATCTCGGCGACGTGCTGGGGCTGCTGGTCGCGTGGAGCGCCGGCATGCTCGCCCGCCGCCGGCCGACGCATCGCTACACTTACGGGCTGCGCAGCACTTCGATCCTGGCGGCGCTCTTCAACGCGATCGTGCTGCTGATCGCGGTCGGCGCCATCATCGTCGAGGCAATCGACCGCCTCATGGCGCCGCAGCCGGTGGCGACCGGCATCGTCATCGCCGTCGCCGCCATCGGCATCGTCGTCAACGGCGTCACCGCGATGATCCTGATGCGCGGGCACCTCCACGACCTCAACGTCCGCGCCGCCGTCGTGCACATGGTGGCGGATGCCGGCGTGTCGCTGGGGGTGGTGCTGGCGGGGATCGCCATGATGGCCACGGGCTGGCTTTGGCTCGATCCGGCGGCGAGCCTGGTCGTCGCGGTGGTCATCGTCGCGGGCACCTGGCGGCTCTTGCGCGATGCCGTCAACATGGCGCTCCATGCTGTCCCTGCTGGCATCGATCCGGCGGCGGTGCGCGAGCACCTCGCCGGCATCGCCGGCGTCTGCGCCGTCCACGACCTGCACATCTGGCCGATGAGCACCACCGAGACGGCCCTCACCTGCCATCTCGTCATGCCCGAGGGCCACCCCGGCGATCAGGCGCTTGTGCTCGTCACGCAGGAGCTCCACGACCGCTTCGGCATCGAGCATGCGACGATCCAGGTCGAGACCGGCGACCCCGATCATCCCTGCAAGCTCGTCCCCGATCACGTGGTATAGCGGCCGTTCAGCGCGAGCGGCGCAGCGGCCGGAAGAACTCGCATATCTCCTGCGCCAGGGCGGCGGGTTGCTCCATGGCGGCAAAATGCCCGCCGCGCGGCATCACGCTCCAGCGACGGATATCGGCGAAGATGCGCTCCGCCAGCGAGCGCGGCGGGCGCAGGATCTCGCGCGGAAACTCGCTGTATCCCATTGGCACATCGATGGTCGCACCATCCGGGATCGGCCACGACCCGTGCATGCGCGCATAATAGGGCCAGAACGAGGAGCCGATCGCCCCGGTGAACCAATAGAGGCTGATGTTCGCGAGGAGCTGGTCCTTGGTGTACACCGATTCGAGATCGCCGGCGCAATCGGACCAGGCGCGGAACTTCTCGATGATCCAAGCTGCCAGCCCTGCCGGCGAATCCGTGAGCGCGAAGGCCAGCGTCTGCGGCCGCGTACCCTGGATCCACTGGTAGCCCGTCTCCTCCTTCAGCCAGAGGCCGAGCTCGTCGAGGTAGCGGCGCTCCTCCGGCGTCGGATCGGCCACCATTTTCGGGTCGCGGCGCAGCGGCAACAGGTTCAGATGGATGCCGACCATGCGGTCGGCATGCGCAAGGCCGAGGCGCGAGGTGATGAACGAGCCCCAGTCGCCGCCCGGCGCCGCGAACCGGCGGTAGCCGAGCACGTCCGTCATCAGCTCGGCAAAGCACTCGGCGTCGGCCTCGACGTCGAAGCGCTGCTGGCCCGGGGTGAAGGACAAGCCGTAGCCGGGCAAGGAGGGCGCCACGACGGTGAACGCATCGGCGGGATCGCCGCCGAACCGGGCGGGGTCGGCGAGGCGGGGGATCACCTCGAGGAACTCGAACACCGAGCCCGGCCAGCCGTGCGACAGCAGGAGCGGACAAGGGTCGGGCCCTTTGCCGGGAACGTGCAGGAAATGGAGATCGATGCCGTGCAGCCCGACCTTGTATTGCGCGAAATCGTTGAGCCTTGCCTCCTGCGCCCGCCAGTCGAAGCCGTCGCGCCAATACGCGATCAGCTTTCGCATCCAGCCAACGTCCGTCCCGTAGGCCCACGGCGCGCCGGGCGCCTCGTCCGGGAAACGCGTGCGCCCAAGGCGCTCCCGCAGGTCGGCGATCGCCGCGCCGGGGATGCGTAGGGTAAAGGCTGCGGGCCGCTTGCCCATCAAGGGTCCTCCGCGACGATCCTAGCCAGACTGACCGCGTGCTAGAAGAACGCGAAGGTGCGGACCTCGATGCTCTCGCGCGGCGGCGCATGGGGCGGCGTCGTCGGGTCCTCGAAGGCGGTGTGGACGGAGAAGCGTGCGCGGCCGTCGGTCGCCGAATCGAAGCACTTGATGAAGAGCGCCTCGTCGCGCTGCATGCGCGGGAAGTAGAACCAACGCTGGCGCGGGTTGTAGCGGACCGCGTAGATCTCGCCGACGCGGTCGGGATAGCGGCGCTCGGAGGGGACAAGGTCCTCGCCGGCGACGCTGCGCGCATCCGCAACCGCCAGCGGCCAGGACTCAACGGGGCCGACGATCGGACGCCAGACGTTGATCTCGACATAGCGCCGCTTGAGCCGCGCTTCCGCCTCCGCAGGGTCAAGCAGGTCGCGGACGCGCTGCGGTGCGGATTTCTCGGTGTAGTCGTTGTGCACGGTCGACGCCGGCTCGCGGACGCTGCGCGCGATCTGGCGCTCGGGCGCGGTGTTGCGCACGGTGTGGTCGAAGATCACCACCTTGGCCGCGCCCGTCTCGTCCAGCACCAGCCGCTCGATCTCGGGGTAGTAGACGCTCCGCACCTCGGCGGCGTCGTAGAAATCGACCACGCCGGTGGCGCGGCGCCGCAAGGCGAAGCCTTCCTTGTCCAGCGACAGCTGCGGCACGAGCGGCCTGCCGTCACGGATCGGGACGATGCGCGGCTCGAAGCGCCCGACCCGCTGCGGCATGCCCGGCGGCGGGTCGTAGGCATAAACGAACGGCTTCTCGGAATCGGCGGCCAGGAAGTTCAGCGGCGCTTCGACGAGCGACGTAACCGTCTGGGCTTGCATGGGCAGTGTTCTCCTCTCGCTCGTCGAACGCGGCGGCTTCAGGCCAACGTCACGCGCGCCAGAACGGCTTGCGAATTTCGGCATAGACGGCGGTGCGCGACAAGCCGATATCGTGCAGCTCGCGCTCGCCGAGCCGCGCCAGCTGGTCCCGTTCCTGGATGCGCCGTCGCCAAAGCGCCAGGATCGCCACGAGGCGCGGGATGACGGCCGATGCCTTTGAATGAGAATTTGTCAGCGGATGGTGGGTCATGTCGACCATGGCGGCTCTCCGGAGAGATGCAGAAACGGCACATAAGGTGAGCCTCCGGCCGTCGTCCCGCAAACGATACTTTGTCAGTTCTATCATGAGATAATCTCATGATATGATCCCGCCCCATGACAGCCAATCTGCCGTCGCTCAACGGCTTGCGCGCGTTCGAGGCGGCGGCGCGGCATCTGAGCTTCACCCGCGCCGCTTCCGAGCTCAACGTCACCCAGACCGCGATCAGCCACCAGATCCGCCGGCTCGAGGAGCAGCTGGGCATCCGCCTCTTCGTGCGGCAGAACCGAGCGCTGCTGCTGACGCGCGAGGCGCAGGAGTACCTGCCGGCGGTGCGCGCCGCCTTCGAGGATCTGCGCCAGGCGACAGCGCGGCTCCGGCGCGCCGATCGCGACGGTATGCTGACGCTGAGCGCGACGCCGTCGCTCGCCGCCAAGTGGCTGGTGACGCGCGTCGCCGCCTTCCAGGACGCGCATCCCGGCGTCGAGGTGCGCATCAGCGCCTCCACCCACCTCGTCGATTTCCGCCGCGAGGAGATCGACATGGCGATCCGCTACGGTCGCGGCAGCTGGCCGGGCTTGCGCGCCGACTGGTTGATGGCGGAGGAGTTTTTCCCGGTGTGCAGCCCGGCGCTGCTCAGGGGGAAGAACGCGCTGCACCGCCCGGCGGATCTCGAGCGGCACACCCTGCTGCACGCCATGGTATCGCGCGAGGATTGGCAGCTCTGGCTCACCGCCGCCGGCTTGCCGCCGTCCCTCGCGCTCAGGCGCGGCCTCAGCTTCGATCAGAGCTTCATGGCGATCCAGGCGGCGATCGACGGACTTGGCGTGGCGCTCGGGCGCACGCCTTTCGTCGAAGCGGATATCGCCGCCGGCCGGCTCGTCGTGCCCTTCGATGTGGTGCTGCCCGACGAGGCCGGCTTCTACGTCGTGGCGCCCGAGGAGACCGCCGACGCGCCCAGGATCGCGCTCTTCCGCGACTGGCTGATCGCCTCGGTCACCCCCGGCGCACACGCCCCGCCGCCGCCGGGCTGAGCCGTGTGTTCATGAACAAGAGGCGAGTTCGACACGCGTGAACAGAGATTCGCCAGCCCACGGGACGGGCGTGTGACGCCTCGCCCCGCCGGACGCATCCGTCGCCTGCGGCGCGCGAAATTGCCGGCGAATACCGTCGATCTCACGCGCTTCCTCGTCGGCAAGGTGTTGGTGCGCGATCTCCCGGAAGGCAGGACGAGCGGCCGCATCGTCGAGACCGAGGCCTATCCGCCGGGCGACGCCGCCGGCCACGCCTTCCGCGGGATGACCCCGGCCAATCGCTCGCTCTTCCTCGAGCGGGGACATGCCTATGTCTATTTCATCTACGGCTCGTTCTACATGTGCAATGTCTCGGCCGAGGGGCCGGGCGTCGGCGCCGGGGTGCTGCTGCGCGCCTTGGAGCCGCTGGAAGGCATTCCCGTCATGCAGCGTCGGCGCGGCACGGCACGGCTGCTCGACCTCGCCCGAGGTCCGGGCCGCCTCGCTGAGGCGATGGCCATCGATCGCCGACTGGATGGCATCGACCTCTGCGCGGCAGGGCCGCTCTGGCTCGGCGACGACGCGCGGCCGGTCGGCTCGCTCGACGAGAGCACGCGCATCGGGCTGACCAAGGAAGCCGAGCGCGTGCTTCGCTTCTACGAGCGCGGCAGCCCCTATGTCAGCGCGTCCCGGAAACCGCGCCGGTAGCGTTGGCTTGCGGCGCCGGATGCGCCATAACGCGGCATGACCGCCAGGCCTCTCTTCACCATCGGCTACGAGAAGGCGAGCCAGGGCGATGTCGTCGCCGTGCTCGCGGCGGCCGGCGTCGCCACGCTCATCGATGTGCGCGACCGGCCGCAATCGCGCCGCGCCGGCTTCTCCAAGCGCCAGCTCCAGGCCGCGGTCGAGGAGGCCGGGATGCGCTATGTCCATCTCAAGGCGCTCGGCACGCCGCCCGAGGGGCGCGAGGCCAACCGCCGGCGCCAATGGGACCGCTTCTGGGGCATCGTCGACGACAAGCTCGCCACCGCCGAGGCCGAGATCGACCTGCAGCGCGCCGCCGCGCTCGCCGCGGAGGCGCCCGCGTGCCTGCTCTGCTACGAGGCGGATTGGCACGTGTGCCACCGCCGCCGCGTCGGCGATATCCTCGCGGCACGCTACGGCTTCGAGACGCGGCACCTCAGCGTGCTGCCGGCGGAATAGCGCCGAGCGAAACAATTGGAGCGGCGCCGGGCGCTGGTGTAACGTCCTGCCAAGGCCGGGCGAACCGGCTCCACGGGAGGAATCCATGAAGGCAAGTTGTCGTTCATTTGTGCTGGCCGGCACCGTCGGGCTCCTGCTGTCCGCAGGGCCGGTCGCGGCGCAGCAATCCCCGGCCAGCCCGGCGCCCGCAGCCAAGACCGACGCGCCCGGGGCAATGGTCAACCCCAACGCCACCATCAATTCGGTGCTGAAGGACGCGCCGCAGAACCCGGCGGCACAGAAGCTGGCGCCGGTGGCGCCGCCGCCGATCCCGACCGCCGCCGACAAGCTGCCGGTGACGAAGCTGCAGGCGCCCAAGGACTTCAAGATCGAGGTCTTCGCCAGCGGGATGGCCAATGCCCGCTCGTTGCGCATCGGCGACAAGGGCACCGTGTTCGTGGGCTCGCGCCTCGTCGACAAGGTCTACGCCATCACCGACAGGAACGGCAAGCGCGAGGCGAAGCCGCTGGTGACCGGCCTCTACCGGCCGAACGGCCTCGCCTACCACAAGGGCACGCTCTACATCGCGGAGCTGTCGCAGATCTCCAAGATCGACGACGTCGAGAACCACCTCAATGATTCGCCCAAGCCGCAGGTCATCTACAGCGACCTGCCCAAGGACGAGCCGCATGGCTGGAAGTTCCTGACCGTCGGACCGGACGAGCGGCTCTATTTCAACATCGGCGCGCCCTGCAACATCTGCATGCCGCCCGAGACCAACGCGCAGCTGCGCAGCATCAAGCTCGACGGCAGCGACCCGCAGGTGGTGGCGCGCGGCATCCGCCAGGTCGTCGGCATGGACTGGAGCCCGGTGACGAAGCAGCTCTACTTCACCGAGAACCAGCGCGACTGGCTGTCGGAGGACATCCCGCAGGACAAGCTCAACCGCCTCCTCCATCCCGGCAAGGACAATTTCGGCTTCCCCTACTGCCACCAGGGCGACATTCCCGACCCGGAGTTCGGCTGGGGCCATAGCTGCGACGAGTTCACCAAGCCGGTGGCGCTCTTGGGCCCGCACAGCGCGCCCTTGGGCATGCGCTTCTACACCGGCCACATGTTCCCCGCCGAGTACCGCAACCAGATCTTCATCGCGCGGCACGGCTCGTGGAACAAGACCAAGAAGATCGGCGGCGACATCGTCGTGGCGACGCTCAACAAGGACGGCACGGTGAAGTCGGTCAAGCCCTTCATCACCGGCTTCATCGCGAACAACAACTACCTCGGCCGCCCCGCCGATCTCGAGTTCATGAAGGACGGCTCGATGCTGATCTCCGACGACTTCAACGGCGCCGTCTACCGCGTGACCTACGCGCCGTCGCGCAGCTCGCCGCAGGTCTCCGAGAAGCGGTGAGCCGATGAGCGAGGGCCGGGCGCGCCGGCGCCCGGCCTCCTTCTTTCCTTCAGTGATGCGCGTTGCGCTTGCCGCCCTGAGCATCCTCGCCGCCGCTCCCGCCGCGGCCGAGGAGCTCGCGGAGCGCGTGGCGCCCTGCCTCGCCTGCCACGGCGCGACGGGCCAGTCCGAGACGCCGGAGGTGCCCTCGCTCGGCGCCCAGACGGCGCCCTATGCGCTGATCCAGCTCTACCTCTTCCGCGAGAAGCAGCGCGTCTTCGACATCATGAACGAGGCCGCCAAGGGGCTGAGCGACGACGATCTGCGCAGCGTCTCGGACTTCATCGCCAAGCTCCCCGCCCCGCGCCCGCCCGAGGACGGTGCCGATGACGCGCGCCTGGAGCGCGGCCGGGCGCTCGTCCAGCGCAATCACTGCAACGTCTGCCACCGCGCGGATCTCTCCGGGCAGGAGAACGTGCCGCGCATTGCCGCGCAGCGCGAGGATTACCTCGTCAAGACCTTGCGCGACTACAAGAGCCGGGCGCGCAGCGGCTACGATGCCTCGATGGCCGAGGTGCTGCAGCCCGTCGCCGACAACGAGATCCCCGACCTCGCCTATGTCATCGCGCGCTGGCCTGGCGCAAAATGAAACGGCCGGGTTTGTCCCGGCCGTTTCGTTTTCAGGCTGCGATCGCCGGCTTACTTTTTGCCGGGGCCCTGGGGAGGCCGCGCGCCGGGCGCCCCCTGGTGGCCGCCGCCCATGTTCGGCTGGTGGCCGCCGCCCTGCGGCTTGTGCTGCTGGCCCTTCTGGGACCAGTCCTGCTGCGGCTTCGGCGACTGGCCCGGCATGGGGCGATGCGAACCCTTATCGTTGCTCATCAATGGCTCCTGTTAGGAAGGTACGAGGCGGCCCTAGTCTTCCGCCTCGCGATTAAGACCTCGTTACCGCCGCGAAATGGTCGAATAGCTCATACCTTTCAGTGGGTTATGCGGTCCGTCAAAACTGCACGCGATAGCGCAGCATGGTGTGCTTCCACGGCTTCAGCACGTTGGTGCTGAACGACCACCCGCCGCCGCGGGTGGCGCCGCCATGCGACGCGCCGCTGAAGCCGAAGGAGCTGCCGACGTTGAAGCTGATCCTGCCGTGGGCATCGAGCGCGAGCGACGCCTGGGCGGCGCGCGCGATGCCGCGCAATGGCAGCGGTATCTTGGCCTCGCGCCCGGTCAGGGGGTCGCCGAGATCCAAGCTCAGGGTGAGCGACGCCCTGGCCATGCCGGTGA
>DASVOY010000770.1:0-2353 GCA_036383115.1 Allostellaceae bacterium | reverse complement strand
TTCCGAACGGCGGCGCCAGAGGCTATGGTGGGCTCCGCTTGCGCGCACGCGACCTCGCGAAAATCGGCCAGCTCGTACTGAGCCGCGGTGCCTGGCAGGGCAGGCAGATTGTTTCGGCCGAATGGATCGCGCAGTCCACGGCTCCGCAGATCAACGGCGAAGGCATCTTTTTTTACGGCTACCAATGGTGGCTCGGCCGCTCGCTGATTGACCGCCGCGAAATTCGCTGGGTTGCCGGTTTTGGCAATGGTGGTCAACGGCTCTACGTCGTGCCGGAGCTGGATCTCGTGGTCGCGGTGTATGCCGGCGCCTATGGCGTGCCGCCGATCGTCGGAGACACGGTGCTGAAGCGGTATGTGCTCCCCGCCGTTCTCCGGTGACTTAACTACTGTCTGCAGATTGGCTCTTCTCGGAGATCTCGGGTCCGGGCCAAAGTGCTTTCCGCGCAAGCGTACAGGCTATGGCACCAGCACCGCGGCGCCTTCGATGCGCCCCTCGCGCAGCCGGCCGAGCGCCTCGTTGGCGTCGGCGAGCGGGAAGGCCGTGGTGGTGGTGCGCACCGGCACGAGCGGCGCGAGCGTCAGGAACTCCTCGCCGTCGGCGCGCGTCAGGTTCGCGACCGAGCGCACCACGCGCTCCTCCCACAGGAGGCGATAGGGAAAGCGCGGGATGTCGCTCATGTGGATGCCGGCGCACACGACGGTGCCGCCCTTCGCCGTCGCCGCGAGCGCCGCCGGCACCAGCGCGCCCACCGGCGCGAAGATCAGCGCGGCGTCGAGCGGCTCGGGCGGCAGCGTGTCGGAGCCGCCGGCCCACACCGCGCCGAGCGCGCGCGCGAAATCCTGGCCGGCGGCGTCGCCCGGCTTGGTGAAGGCGAAGACGCGCTGGCCGCGGTGGCGCGCCACCTGCGCGGCAATGTGGGCGGCGGCGCCGAAGCCGTAGAGCCCCAGGCGGTCGGCCTCGCCCGCGAGCCGGAGCGCGCGGTAGCCGATGAGCCCGGCGCAGAGCAGCGGCGCCGCGGCCACGTCGCTGAGGTCCGGCGGCAGCGGGAAGCAGAAGCGCTCATGCGCCACCGTGTATTCGGCATAGCCGCCGTCGATGTGGTAGCCGGTGAAGCGCGCGCGGTCGCACAGATTCTCGCGGCCGCTGCGGCACCAGGCGCAGACGCCGCAGGTCCAGCCGAGCCACGGCACGCCGACGCGGTCGCCGGGCCTCAGGCGCTCGACCTCCGGCCCGGTCGCGACCACCATGCCGACGATCTCATGGCCGGGCACCAGCGGCAGCTTCGGATGGGCGAGCTCGCCATCGAGAATGTGCAGGTCGGTGCGGCAGACGCCGCAGGCGTGGACGCGGATCAGCACCTCGCGCGGACCGGGCTCCGGCCGGCCGGCGCGCTCCTTGAGCCGCAGCGGCCGGCGTGCGGCGTCGAGCGTCATGGCGCGCATCGGATTCTCCTCGACTTCCCGTTCGGCGGATCGTTGCCCAGCCGTAATGATCTCGCGGTGCCGCGCAAAAGGAAAGGCGCAAGGCGCGCTGCGCTGCGCCGCGTGCGGCGGCTGGTCCACAGTGGAGCGCCCGCGCACTTCCGTATAGGCTTAAGTGATGCGGAGCGGCCTCCGCTTGATCCACTCGATGTAGCACTCGGGCGCGGAGATGTAGGTTTCACGTGAAACATTCCGCCCGCGCGCGGCCGCACGCCCGTGCCCCGGGCGCGGTTTTCCGCGGATCGGCCCCGGCCGAATCCGGTCCGCCCGCTTGTAGCTCTTCCCAGGCCGGCGCGGGCAGCGACGGCCGGGCAGCCCCGGCCGCCTAGCGGTTGAGCAGCCACATCATCAGGTGGTTCGTCGCCGCGCCGCCGCGGCGATGATCAGCGCCCGGACCTCCCTTCCGCCGAGTCCGGGATGCGCCCGGTGATGCTGCCGGGGAACTCCTCGGCCATCCAGCTCGCATGCTCGGGCGACAGGCCGCGCCAAACCGCCTCCGTGCCTGCCTTGACGAGGACGACGCGGTCGCCGCGTCGAAGCAGCGGCGTCAAGCCCTCCAGGATCTGCTCCGCGGCGAGCGGGCCGTCGACGATCCAAAGATTGGGCACCGGCTCGATCCAGCGCGTGAACTGCTCGCCGAGCCAGTCGGCCACGCGCGCGGCGCTGAGCTCAGGCACGGCGAACTCGGCGGCGACCACATAGATCATGGGCGCACTCCCCTTCATTCTGACCGGCGAACGCGGCAGCGCGCCGGGCTGTTCCGGCGAGGGTGCCGCGCTCAGATCGCGGGCGGTGCCGGCGCAGGGATGGCGATGGTCTTGACGTTGGGGGGCAGGCCGAGCTGGATGCGGATCTGCGAATCGCGCCAC
>DASVOY010000769.1:0-4054 GCA_036383115.1 Allostellaceae bacterium | reverse complement strand
CCGGTGCGCCAAGCGTCCTCGCTCACCGGCAGCATGTCGTCGAGCTTGGCCTTGCCGTCCCGCAGATAGGTGTAGACGGTGTAGGCTGTCATGATCTTGCTCATCGACGCCGTCGGCATGCGCTGATCGGCATTCTTGTCGAGCAGCACGGCGCCGGTCTGATAGTCGATGACGATGGCGTTGCGCGCGCTCGTGTCGAAGCTCGGGCGTGCGGCGCTGGCGGGCCTCGCCAGGGCGACCACGGCGGCGAAAAATCCCCGGGGAACAATGCGAAGCGAAAGGCTCTTCATGAGTCCACTCTCGGTTGAATCCGAATTGAGCTGATGATGCCGGGCGATCCCACCATGGAAGGGGATTGCGCCGAAACTATGTTGACCGGGCGGAGCATCAATAGACGACGATCTGCGCCTCGGCGAGGCCGGCGTCGACAACGCGGCCGAGGAGCTTGTCGGCCTCGTCGACGCTGCCGATGGGCCCGAGCCGCACGCGATAGACAGCGACGCCGTTGACGCGCGCGCCGTAGACATTGACCGGCCCGAGCGCATCCAGCCGCGCCTTCACCCTGAGCGCGTTGCCCGCAACGGCATAGGCGCCGGCCTGAATATAGATCTGCGTCGTCTTCACCGGAACCACGGTGACCTTCTCCGAAACCGGCGGCAGCGCTACGGGCTGCGGCGCCGGCGATGCTGCCGGACGCGACAGCGCCGCCGGCTCCGTCGAGGCCACCCGCACGCCCGGCGTCGGCGCCAGCGCCTCGGCCATCACCGGCTCGCGCGGCGCGGCGCGCGGCGCGTCGTCGGCCAACTTGGCATCGCCGCCATTGCCGCGCGCCAGGCTCGCGACCTGGATGCTCTCCGGCACCAGAATCTTGACCCGGACCTTGGCCGTGCCCTGCCCCTCGAAGCCCAGGAGCTGGGCCGCGCGGCGCGACACGTCGATGATGCGCCCGCGGGCGTAGGGGCCGCGATCGTTGACGCGCAGCTGCATGGTGCGGCCGTTGTCGAGATTGGTGATTTGCACGACGCACGGCATCGGCAGGGTACGGTGCGCCGCGGTCAGCGCGTTCAAATCGAAGATCTCGCCGTTCGCCGTGTACTTGCCGTGGAAATCCTCGCCATACCACGAGGCGATGCCGGTCTCGTCATAGGCGAAATCCTCCGCCGGTCGATACCACACGCCGCCGATCTGGTAGGGCGTGCCCACCTTGTAGATGCCGCGGCCGGCCGCTTGCGCCTGGCCGGGAATGTCCGTGGCGCGGGGCATCGGACCCGCGCCCGTTGGCGGATGGCCGGCGCAGCCGGCCAGCAGCACGCCGGCGAGCAGCAGAAACAGCGAGGCAGGACGACAAATCATCATAAGTTTGGTATAGATCGCAATGATTGCCCCAATAGCTGGCGCACTCTACCTTCACTCCATGCTGTCGGCAAGGAAGCCGACCGCGCTGGCGAAGAAGCTCGAATTGTTCCATTTCAGCAGGATGCGGAAATTGTCGTAGACCAGCAGGGCCGGCCCCTCCTCGCCCCCCGGCTTCACCACCGAGGCCTGGAGGTCGCGGAGCGGCAGTGGCCCGCCGTCGCCGCGCCGGACTCCGAGCTGTGCCCAGTCGCGCAGCGACCTCTGCGTGCCGATGCCGACGAGCGCGGGATCGAAGCCGGCGGGGAGGCGCACGACCCGCCCCCAGGTCTCGTTGCCGTGCCAGCCGGATTGCGCGAGGTAATTGGCGATCGAGGCGAAGACGTCCTCGCGCCGGTGCCAGATGTCGCGCTTCCCGTCGCCGCGATAGCTCACGGCATATTGGAGAAAGCTCGACGGCATGAACTGGCTCTGCCCCATGGCGCCGGCCCAGGAGCCGAGCATGTCCTTGGGATCGAACTGGTCCTGGTCGACGATCCTCAGCGCGTTGATGAGCTCGCCCCGGAAGAAGTCGCTGCGCCGGCCGTCATAGGCGAGCGTGGCGAGAGCGCCGACGACCGGAAAATTTCCGGCGCCCCGGCCGAAGCTGGACTCGATGCCCCACAGCGCCACGATGAAGCGCGGCTGCACGCCGTAGCGGCGGCCGATCTCGGCGAGGAGCGCCCGATTGCCGGCGAGATGCTGGCGCGCCGGCTTGCGCCGCGGCTCGACCACGCGGCGGAGATATTGCTCATAGGTCTGCGTCGATTCCGGCTGCTGCTGGTCGAGTTCGATGACGCGCGGGATCGGCTCGAGCCCGTCGAGCGCCAGCGTCACCGTCTCCGGCCGGATGCCGGCGGCGAGCGCCTCCTGCCGCACGCCGCCGAGCCAGGTGGCGAAATCCACCTCGGCAGCCGCCACTGGCGCGACGGGCAGCGTTCCCACGAGCAGCAGGAGCGGCAGAAACAGGCGGAAAACAACGAACAATGGGATCTCTTCGAGCGATACGATGCCGAAACGGACCGCGGCGCGGGCCGCTTCCTGCCGGTCGAAACGTGCGTGTGCGATGGGCGCCATGATGCCGCGCGAATGGTTAAATATTGGTCAAGACGCGTTCGTTACGGAAGTGCAATCAATTCGCCGCTGCACCCGGCGCAAGTCGCGGAAGACTGCCCGCTCGCCACCCTCAGCCGGCCTCGTTGCTGAACCGGATCGTCCTTTTCTCGAGCCCGTCGAGCACGATCGGCAGCCCACCGCTGCGCAGCATCCATTCCAGGCGGTGATCGCGGTACTGGCGCCTGAACTTGCCGCTGGCCACGACCTGAGCCAGATCCGGCATCGCCTTCGCCGCCGTGCGCGCCGCGTCGATCGCGGCGGCAACGCTCGGCCGGGCCTTGGCATGCGCCAGCCACTCGGCGAGCCGGCTGCCCGCCTTGGGCGCGTTGCCGCGTTCGGCTGACGTGTTGACATGCGGCACTACCGCGGCATCGCCCCAGCCGAAGCTCGCGCCGTTGAACCACGGGCGCCCGTCGAGCTGGCGCTCGAGCCAGGCCTGCAGCCTCGCCGTCTGCTCCGCCGCGCGTGCCAGCATCTGCTGGCGCAGCGCGCCGCCCGCCCGCTTGAATCCCTCGATTTCGAGGATGCCCCAGTTGATCGCCTCGTATTGGGTGTCCATGACATCCTCGAGCATGCGCACCCGCGCCCGCTCCGCGGGATCCTCGGGCAGCAAGGGCGGCTCGGGCCATTTGTCCTCGAGATATTCGAGGATCACCGTCGAATCGAAGATGCGCACGTCGCCATCGACGAGCGCCGGCACCTCGTGGCGAGGGTTGTCCTGCATGAAGCCTTCGTCGCGCACGGCACCGCTGCCGAAGCGGTCGGGCAGCCGCGTCTCGAAGGGAATGCGCTTCTCGGCCAGCGCGATCTTGACCTTCTGGGCGTAGGGCGACAGTGGATGCTCATAGATCAGGATCACCGCGCAACCTCCCATTTTTCCGATTGAGACGCGCAGCATATCGCCACGCGCGCGATCAGGCGATCATCAGAGCGCTCGCCCGCTCGCGCAGCGCGGCGGGCAGCGGCGCCGAGCGGCGCGCCTCCAGGTCGAAATGGACGCCCGCCTGGTGGAAGGACGCGAGCCGCTCGCCGGTGCGGGCGTGGCGGAGCTCGTGCAGCATGCGTACCGACGAGTTGCCGGTGGCGAGGAGCCCGCTCCGCAGCGCGAGGCCGTCCCCCGCTCCCGGCGGCGGCGCCAGGTGGAGTTGCGCTTCGAAGGTGGAGAAGCCGCGCTTCGCCTCGCGCATATAGGCCGGCGTCACGCCGAAGGCCGAGCAGAGATGAAGGCAGGCACCGGCGAAGCGATGCACGAAGCCCGACAGCATCAACTCGCCACGCTCGTCGACCTCCGACGCCTTCACCCGGTCGCGGCCGCTGTCGATCATGCGGCCCTCATGCGCCGGCGGCGCGATCTCGTCGAAGCCGGGGGTGGTCCAGGGAACGACCGCGCCCGCCAGCACGCGCCGCTGCTCGGCCAGCGCGCCATAGGGCACATCGCGCGGCGCCAGGGTGTGCTCGGCGAGAGCGCAGACTTCGCGCGTGTCCACCCTGGTCAGTTCGTGGCCGATGCGGATCATGTCCCGCTCCTTGCCGATGACGCCGCTCC
>DASVOY010000768.1:0-2391 GCA_036383115.1 Allostellaceae bacterium | reverse complement strand
GATCGAGGCCTCGTCGGTGACATCGACCGTGCAGCCGATCGCGCCGTCGAGGCGCTGTGCCGCCGCCTGGGCGCCATCGCGGTCCCACAACGCCGCCTTGGCGCCCGAGCGCACTAGGCGCTCGGCGGCGGCGAAGCCGATGCCGCGGGCGCCGCCGGTAATGACGGCGACACGCCCTTTGTGATCGATCTGGTTCATGTCGATGTCCCTCGGCTTGTGGAGCGCGGCGGCGCTTGTAAGATGCGGCAACCGGGACGGCGAGGCAAATCGAGAGCTGCCCGCCCGGATATAGTGGGAGAGACATCATGCCGGACGACACCGGAAAGAAGCCGCTGCGCAGCAGCCATTGGTTCGGCCATGCCGATCGCGACGGCTTCGTCCACCGCTCCTGGATGAAGAATCAGGGACTGCCGCATCATCTCTTCGATGGGCGGCCGGTGATCGGCATCTGCAACACTTGGTCCGAGCTCACGCCGTGCAACGCGCATTTTCGCAAGATCGCCGAGCATGTGAAGCGCGGCGTCTACGAGATGGGCGGTTTCCCGCTGGAATTCCCGGTCATGAGCCTGGGCGAGACCTTGATGCGCCCGACCACCATGCTGTTCCGCAACCTTGCCAGTATGGATGTCGAGGAATCGATCCGCGCCAATCCGATCGACGGCGTCGTGCTCTTGACCGGCTGCGACAAGACCACGCCGGCGCTGATGATGGGCGCGGCGAGCTGCGACCTGCCGAGCATCGTCGTCTCGGGCGGCCCGATGCTCAACGGCAAGTTCCGCGGCGAGGATATCGGCTCCGGCACCAATGTCTGGTCGATGAGCGAGGATGTGCGCGCCGGCAAGATGTCCTTGGCCGATTTCATGGACGCCGAGGCGTGCATGTCGCGCTCGGCCGGTCACTGCATGACCATGGGCACGGCGTCCACCATGGCGAGCATGGCCGAGGCGCTCGGCATGGCCATGCCGACCAACGCCGCCATTCCCGCCGTCGACAGCCGCCGCTATGTGCTGGCGCATATGGCGGGACGCCGCGCCGTCGAGATGGTGCGCGAGGATCTGCGCATGTCGAAGGTGCTGACCCGCAAGGCGTTCGAGAACGCGATCCGCGTCAACGGCGCGATCGGCGGCTCGACCAATGCCGTGGTGCACCTGCTGGCGCTCGCCGGCCGCGTCGGCGTCAAGCTGGAGCTCGGCGACTGGGACAAGCTCGGCCACGACATCCCGCTCTTGGTCAACCTGATGCCGTCGGGCCAGTTCCTGATGGAGGATTTCTACTATGCGGGCGGCTTGCCCGCGGTCATCCGCGAGCTCGGCGACCTCATCCACCGCGACGCGCTCACGGTCAACGGCCGCACCATGGGGGAGAACACCGCCGAGGCGCCGTGCTACAATCGCGAAGTCATCGCCACGCTCAAATCGCCGTTCAAGCCACACGCTGGCATCGCCGTGCTGCGCGGCAATCTGTGTCCGGACGGCGCGGTGCTGAAGCCCTCGGCAGCGACGCCCAAGCTGATGAAGCACAAGGGCCGCGCCGTGGTGTTCGAGAACATCGAGCATTTCAAGGAGCGCGTCGACCAGCCCGACCTCGCGATCGACGAGAACTCGGTGATGGTGCTGAAAGGCGCGGGACCCAAGGGCTACCCGGGCTTCCCGGAAGTCGGCAACATGCCGATCCCGCAGAAGCTGTTGAAGCGCGGCATCACCGACGTGGTGCGCATCTCCGACGCGCGCATGAGCGGCACCGCCTACGGCACGGTCGTGCTGCACACCTCGCCCGAGGCGGCGGTGGGCGGCCCGCTGGCGCTGGTCAAGGACGGCGACATGATCGAGCTCGATGTCGAGAAGCGGCGCCTCCATCTCGATGTCGCCGAAGGCGAGCTGGCGAAGCGCCGGCAGGCCTGGAAGCCGCCGGCGAGCGACTATGAGCGCGGCTATGCGCGGCTCTATATCGACCATGTCATGCAGGCGCATCAGGGCGCCGACCTCGACTTCCTGGTCGGCAAGAGCGGCGCCAAGGTGGCGCGGGAATCGCACTGAGCGCCGCGCACATGCGCCTCTGCCGCGGGCTTTTCCTGGTCCTGGCGTCGTGCTGCGTGGCCGGCACGGCGTTGGCGCAGGATCTGGACTTCGCGGCGATACCGCCGCTCACGGAGAAGGACAGCGTCGCCGCGGCCAAGCTCTCGCCCGCCGAGGTGAAGCAGATCTTCGACCAGGTCGAGCAGACAAGCTTCGATACGCCCGATTCCTGGGAGACGGAGTTGCGCCTGCGACGCCTGCCGATCGCCGGCGGCGATGGCGTCGTCGTGCGCGGCACGGCGCTGCTGTGCGGCGGCACCGGGAGCTGCGAGACGTGGCTGTTTCGCCGAGCGAACGGCGCCTGGGCCAACATGTT
>DASVOY010000767.1:0-1546 GCA_036383115.1 Allostellaceae bacterium | reverse complement strand
CCGAGCGCGCCGATATAGAAGGCGTCGGAGCGCAGCGCGGTGGCGAGCGCGGGATCGTCCAGCTTCGGATCGTGGGTCAAGGTGATGACGGCGGTGCGGCGGTTGAGCTTGAGCGTCGCCAAGGCATCGTCCGGCCACTCGGTCGAGAGCGTGACGTCGGGAAAGCGCTCGTCGCTGGCGAAGGCGGTGCGCGGGTCGACGACGGTGACGAGGTATCCGGCGATCGACGCCATGCGCGCCAGCGGCTGCGCGATATGCACGGCGCCGACGATGATGCAGCGGAGCCGCGGATTGAACACCTCGACGAAGACCGGCCCTTCGGCGGTCTCGATGGTCGTGCTGCGGTCCTCGCTCACCGCCTTGCGGATGCCCGCCAGCGCGGCTGCGTCGAGCGCCAGATTTCCCACAATATCAGAGGCTTCGACCAGGCTCTGACGACCGCTCTTCAAGTGCGTCGCGAGCACCGCGGCGCGCCCAGCGCGGCTCGCTGCCAGCGCCTTTTCGAGAAGCGCCAGCTTCATTCGACGCGCTCGACGAAGACCTGGATCTTGCCGCCGCAGGCGAGGCCGACCTCCCAGGCGCGCTCATTGGTGACGCCGAAGCTCAGGAGACGCGGCTCGCCATCGGCGATGGTCTTCAAGCCCTCCTCGATGACCGCGCCCTCGACGCAGCCGCCGGAGACCGAGCCGATGAAGCCGCCACCCTGCTCGAGCGCCAGCTTGGCGCCGATCGGACGCGGCGACGAGCCCCAGGTCGAGACCACCGTGGCCAGCGCCACGCCCTTGCCGGCGCCGCGCCAATCCGCCGCTTGCTGCAGAATCTCTTCGTTGTCGCCCATCATTCACCCCGCGTCGCGCCAAGCCGCCGCCGCGTCCAGGCGGCGCGGCCCGGGACGGCTCAATGCCTTAACCAGATCCTCCAGGCTGTCCAGATTGTGGACCGGCCGGAACTCGTCGACATAGGGCAGGATTGCCCGCATCCCCAATGATTTTGGCGCGAAACCCTCGTAGCGCAACAGGGGGTTCAGCCAGACGAGGCGGCGGCAGGAGCGGTGGAGGCGATCCATCTCCTGGCCCAAGCCCACGCCGGCATCGCGGTCGAGCCCATCACTGATCAGCAGCACCACGGCGCCCTGGCCCAAGACGCGGCGTGACCAGCGGCGGTTGAACTCGGCGAGGCACTGGCCGATCCGCGTGCCGCCCGACCAGTCCTCGACGGCGCCGGCCACGGCGTCGAGCGCGACATCGACGTCGCGATGGCGCAGATGGCGCGTGATGTTGGTGAGGCGCGTGCCGAAGAGGAAGGTGTGGACGCGGTCGCGGTCGTTGGTGACCGCGTGCATGAAATGGAGGAAGAGCCGGCTGTAGCGGCTCATCGAGCCCGAGATGTCGCAGAGGATGACGAGGGGCGGCGGCCGCGTCTGCCGGCGCTTCCGCTTCAAAGTCAGGAGGTCGCCCGAGCGCAGCTGCGCGCGCAGGCTGGCGCGCATATCGGCGCGCTCGCCGCGCGGGTCGGGCGCGAAACGCCGCGTCGGCGCCGCCGCCAG
>DASVOY010000766.1:0-7455 GCA_036383115.1 Allostellaceae bacterium | reverse complement strand
GATGCTTGCCTGCGCCAGGTTGGGCGCCATCCACTCCGTCGTGTTCGGCGGCTTCGCCGCGCCTGAGCTGGCTACCCGCATCGACGACGCGAAGCCCAAGGTCATCCTCTCCGCTTCCTGCGGCATCGAGGTGCAGCGCACGATTCCCTATAAGCCGCTACTCGACCAGGCGATCGCTCTCGCCAAGGCCAAGCCGCAGTCCTGCGTGATCCTGCAGCGGCCCATGCTCGCGGCGCCGCTCACGGCCGGGCGCGATCACGACTGGCAGAATCTCGTCGCCAGAGCGCGGCCCGCCGACTGCGTCGCGGTCGAGGCGACCGATCCGCTCTACATCCTCTACACCTCCGGCACCACCGGCATCCCCAAGGGCATCGTGCGCCACAATGGCGGCCACGCCGTGGCGCTGCACTGGTCGATGGCCAACATCTACGGCCTCAAGCCCGGCGAGGTGTTCTGGACCGCGTCCGATGTCGGCTGGGTCGTCGGCCACTCCTACATCGTCTATGCGCCGCTCATCTACGGCTGCACCAGCGTGCTCTACGAGGGTAAGCCCGTCGGCACGCCCGATGCCGGCGCGTTCTGGCGCGTCATCGCTGAGCACGGCGTCAGCGTCATGTTCACCGCGCCGACCGCCTTCCGCGCCATCAAGCGCGAGGACCCCGACGGCAAGCTCATCCGCAAATGCGATCTGTCGAGATTCCGCGCGCTCTTCCTCGCCGGCGAGCGCGCCGATCCGCCGACTGTCGCGTGGGCCGAGCAGCAGCTCAACGTGCCGGTGATCGATCACTGGTGGCAGACCGAGACCGGCTGGCCGATCACCGCGAACTGCCGCGGCCTCGAGCCCATGCCGGTGAAGCACGGCTCATCGACGAAGCCCGCGCCGGGCTGGGATCTGCGCGTGCTGGGCACCGACGGGCACGAGGTGAAGCGCGGCGAGATCGGCGCGCTCTGCCTGAAGCTGCCGCTGCCGCCCGGCGCCTTGCCGACGCTGTGGAACGCCGACGAGCGCTTCGTGCAGTCCTATCTCGCGGAGTATCCCGGCTATTACCAGACGGCGGATGCCGGCTACATCGACGAGGACGGCTATGTCTTCGTCATGACGCGCACCGACGACATCATCAATGTCGCCGGACACCGCCTCTCGACCGGCGGCATCGAGGAGGTGCTGGCGGCACATCCCGATGTGGCGGAATGCGCGGTGGTCGGCGTCGCCGACGCGCTCAAAGGCCAGGTCCCGGTCGGCTTTCTGGTGCTGAAAGCCGGCGCGCAGCGCCCGAGCGCGCAAGTGGCGGAGGAGGCGGTCAGGCTGGTGCGCGAGCGCATTGGCCCGGTGGCGAGCTTCAAGACGGCGATGGTCGTACCGCGCCTGCCCAAGACGCGCTCCGGCAAGATCCTGCGCGGCACCATGCGCAAGATCGCCGATGGCGAAGACTACAAGATGCCCGCCACCATCGACGATCCCATGATCCTCGGCGAGATCGCCGATACGCTGAAGGAAGCGGGCTACGGCAACGCCGCGCCGCGGGAGACCGCATGACGGAACCGCTGCACGAGGAGTATGCGGGGCGCATCAGGGCCGCGCTCGAGAGCCAGGGCTTCCTGCAGCTCGTCGGTGGCGAGGTCGGCGTGATCGGTGCCGGCTTCTTGGAAATGTCGTTGCCCTATCGGCGCGAAGTGACGCAGCAGAACGGCGTCTTCCACGGCGGCGCGATCGCCTTTCTCGTCGACGCTGCGAGCACGGCCGCGGCGGCAACGGTGCTGCAGCCGGGCTACAGTGTCATCACCGCGGAATATAAGCTCAACATCGTCTCGCCCGGCATCGGCGACCGTCTTGTCTGCCGCGCCGAGGTGGTGAAGCCGGGACGTATGCTGACGGTGGTCGAGGCCAAGGTCCACGCGCTCGCCGCCGACAAATCGAAGCTCGTCGCGGTGGCTCTCGCCACCATCGCGAACCTGCCGCCGGAGCGGAGGTCGCCGGGCTTCGAGCGTCAGAGCTGATATATCGGGGAGACGGGCTTAAGACGCGCTATCGTCGGCGCCGGCGCCCAGCGGCTCGGCAGCGGCGTCGGCTTCCGCGGACGCCGTCTCGGCCGGCTTCTTGCCGCGGTTGGCGCGCGCCACAGCGGCGTCGAGCTCGGCCAGCGTGCACAGGCCGACCGCCACGGGATGGCGCGGCTTGATGTTGGGCGAGTTCCAATGGGTGCGGTCGCGCACCGCCTGGATCGTCGGCTTGGTGGTGCCGATGAGCTTCGAGATCTGGCCATCGGAGAGCTCGGGGTGGCTTTTCAGCAGCCAGGCGATGGCGTCGGGCTTGTCCTGGCGCTTGGCGATCGGCGTGTAGCGCGGGCCGCGGTGCTTCACCACCGGCACCGGAACCGCCTCGGCGGAGAGCTTGAGGCGATAGGCGGGGTCCTTCTGGCCGCGCGCGATCTCGTCGAGGGTGAGTTGGCCGTTGGCGATGGGGTCGAGCCCCTGCATCTGCACCGCCACCTCGCCGTCGGCGATCGCCTGCACCTCGAGTGGATGCAGTCCGCAGAATTCGCCGATCTGGTCGAAGGTGAGCGACGTGTTCTCGACGAGCCACACGGCCGTGGCCTTCGGCATGAGCGGCAGCGCCATCAATTCCTCCTTACGCATCAGCCTTTTGGGTAGCCCCGCCGGTGGCGCCCGAGGACGCGCGGCAGCGAAAATTCATGTCCCGGATAGGGGCTATATAGTCTGTCACCGCGTGCCTGGAAAGGGCGTTTCTGCTCTCGCCTGGCGCCGGTTAGACCGTCAGCACGATCTTGCCGATATGGGCCGAGCTCTCCATCAGCCGATGCGCGTCGGCGGCCTCGGTCAACGGGAAGGTGCGGTAGATCTGGGGCTTGACCTTGCCCTGGTCGAGGAGCGGCCAGACCTGGCGGCGGAGCGCGGCAGCGATGGCGCCTTTCTGCTCGACCGTGCGGGCGCGCAAGGTCGAGCCGGTGAGCGTGCCGCGCTTCAGCATCAGCGGCATGAGGTTGATCTCGGCCTGGGGCCCGCGCAGGAAGGCGATGTAGACGATGCGCCCCTCGACGGCGAGCGCGCTGATGTTGCGCTGGATGTAATCGCCGCCGACCATGTCGAGCACGACGTCGACGCCGCGTCCCGCGGTCGCATCCTTGACGATTTTGACGAAGTCCTCGTGCTTGTAGTCGATGGCGCGGGTCGCGCCGAGCTTCTCGGCGGCGTGAGCTTTGTCGCGGCTGCCGACGGTGGTGAAGATCGCCTGGGCGCCGAAGGCCTTGGCGAGCTGGATGGCGGTCGTGCCGATGCCGCTGGTGCCGCCATGGATCAGCACCGTCTCGCCGGCCTTGAGGCCGCCGCGCTCGAACAGGTTGGTCCATACGGTGAAGAAAGTCTCCGGCAGCGCCGCCGCCTCGACCATGCTGAAGCCGCTGGGCACCGGCAGGCATTGCGGTTCGGGCGCGGCGCAATAGGTCGCATAGCCGCCGCCGGTGACGAGAGCGCAGACCTTGTCGCCGACCTTGGTGTGATGGACCCCCAGCCCCACCGCCACGACCGTGCCGGCGATCTCGAGGCCGGGGATGTCGGATGCGCCGGGAGGCGGGGGGTAGCCGCCCTGGCGCTGCATGACGTCGGGGCGATTGATGCCCGCCGCGGCGACCTGGATCAGGACCTCGCCCGTGGCCGGCAGCGGCATCGGTCGGCTTCCCGGCTTCAGCACCTCGGGCCCGCCCGGCGCGGTGATCTCGATCGCGGTCATGGTGGCGGGCAGCGCGGTCATCGTGTCGATCCTCATGTCCGGTTGGTCGATTGCACCTCTAGCCGGATCGCGCCACACTGGCAACAGCCGAGTCCGCGAGGAGGAAGACCATGGACGAGGAGGATCTGCTCCCGCGCCAGAAGCGTCCCGCCAAGAAGGACCTGACCCCAATGGCCGTGGCCGAGCTCGAGGCCTATATCGGCGAACTCGAGGCGGAGATCGCGCGCGCCCGCGACGAGATCGCCGCCAAGCGCAAGCAGCGCAGCGGTGCGGATCAGTTGTTCAAGCGGTGAATGGCATTGCCGAGATTCCGCTGACCGATGTCGGCGCCGGCGCTGCCGCCGCGCTTTTCGACGCCCATGCGGAGAGAGCGGCGGCGCTGATCGAGGGCGCGCTCGGCAGCCATGTCTTTCTGCCGGCCGCGGCGGTGATCGCCGACCGGCTGTCGCGGCGTTGGCTCGAGCGGCAGGGCAATCTTTACCTCGACGAGATCCATCATGTCGCGCGCCGGCTCGGCCGGCCCGGCGTCTATTTCCTCAACATCGTCTATGAGTGGGCCTGCTCGACCAGCGCCGCGCCCGATCCCGGTGGCGAGGGGGCGCGCATGATCCGCGTGCTCGACTGGGGGCTCACGGGCATCGGCCGGCATATCGTGCTGGCGCGACAGGACACCGCGCACGGCCCTTTCTACAATGCGACATGGCCGGGTTTCGCCGGCGTACTCACGGCGATGGCGCCGGGGCGGTTCGCCGCGGCCATCAACCAGGCGCCGCGTGTGCCGATCCTCGGACCGCGCTGGCTTGACGAGATGATCGGGCGCGTCCGCCTGCTGCGCCAGGCCGGTGCGATCCCCGCCGCGCATCTGCTCCGCCGCGTCTTCGAGGAGGCGCGCGACTACGCCGGCGCGCAGGCCATGCTGGCGGACGAGCGCCATCTGCTGGCGGCGCCGGCGCTGTTCACGCTGAGCGGCGTCGATCGCGACCAGGCTTGCGTCATCGAGGCGATCGGCCGGCAGCGGCGCATCCATCGCGCGCTTGCCGAAGACGCCTTCACCATCGGCGCCGCCAATGACTGGCTGAGCGGCGATCTCGCGGGCGTGCCGCGGGCCCATGCCGTCGAATGGTCGACGAGCGTCAGCCCGCGCGAGAACAACCGCGTCCGGCGCAGCGCCGTCTGCGCGTTGCAGCGCCGGCCTTTCGCCGGCGCGGCGGACCTTGCGCCGCCGGTGATCAACAGCCATACCGTCCTGGTGGCGGCCGCCAACGCCGCCGCGGGCAAGATGTTGGTCGAGGCGCTCGACCCCGTGCCCGGCCCGAGCCCGCTGCCGCAAGTCGTCGCGCGACGGGAGCTGCGCCACGCCGCGCCCGCATGATCAAGCAACGAGGAGGTTCGACATGTTGAAAGGCAAGGTCGCCGTCATCACGGGATCGACGAGCGGCATCGGTCTCGGCATCGCCGGCGCTCTGGCGGCGCAAGGCTGCGCCGTGATGCTCAACGGCTTCGGCGATGCCTCGACGATCAACGGCATCAAGCGCGACCTCGCGGCCAAGCACGGCGTCAAGGTCGGGTATTCCGCCGCCGACATGACCAAGCCCGCCGAGATCCGTCAGATGATCGCCGATGCCGCGCGCGAATTCGGCCCCGTCGACATCCTCGTCAACAACGCGGGCATCCAGCACGTCGCTCCGATCGAGGAGTTCCCCGACGACAAGTGGGATGCGATCATTGCCATCAACCTCTCGGCCGCGTTTCACGCGACCAAGGCGGTGCTTCCCGGCATGAAGCAGCGGCGCTGGGGCCGTATCATCAACATCAGCTCGGCGCACGGGCTGGTGGCGAGCGCCGAGAAGGTGGCCTACGTCGCCGCCAAGCACGGCATCCTCGGCCTAACCAAGGTGACGGCGCTCGAGGCGGCGAATGCCGGCATCACCTGCAACGCTATCTGCCCGGGCTGGGTGCTGACGCCGCTGGTGCAGAAGCAGATCGAGGCGCGCGCCAAGGCGAACGGCCAGACGGTCGAGCAGGCGAAGATCGAGCTCATTCGCGAGAAGCAGCCAATGCTCACCTACACCACGCCCGAGAATATCGGCGCGCTCGCCGTCTTCCTGTGCAGCGATGCCGCCGTGACGATGACCGGCGAAGCGTTACCGATGGATGGCGGCTGGCTCGCACAATAACGCAGCGGCTCGTCCGGCTTCAGTTTCTCTTAACGTCCGGCGGCGATACTGGCGTCGCGGTCAGGGGCTCAGCCCCGCCCGCGTCCCCGGCATCATACGAACCTTCGCACCCTGCACATTCAAGGGGCCGCCACTCGCTGGCGGCCCCGGCTATCCGCCGCCAGCTTGGCCCGAGCGGCGAAATCGCAGCGCATTTCGTGTATCGGTTGATCTGCCGTTGGGGACTTCGCCCGTTACGGCGGGATTTGGTCGTCGGTTTTGGGAACGCTCCGGCGCCGGCATCGTTGGGAAGAGGAGCGACTAATGGAGGTACGATGATGCGCAGGGCGTTTGCCAAGGTTTTCCTGACAGTTTTTCTGCTGAGCAGCGCCGGCGCGATGCTGAGCGCCTGCAACACGATGGAGGGCGCCGGCAAGGACATGTCCGCTGGCGGACAGGCCCTGAGCAATAGCGCCGAGAAGAACAAGTAAGACGGTTGCCGGCTGACTGATCGAGAGCCCCGCCGACAGGCGGGGCCTTCCTTTGCTCCATCATGCCGGCCCGACAGGTGACCGGGCGGCAATTTCGTGTATGGTAGGCGGCCATTTCGTCGCAGCCGCGCGGACCCGCCATGCCCGACGCCAAGTTTCCCAAATTCGACACGCTCAGCCTGCATGCTGGGCAGCGGCCCGACCCGGCGACCGGCGCGCGCGCCGTGCCGATCTACCAGACGACGAGCTATGTGTTCCGCGACAGCGACCACGCCGCGGCGCTCTTCAACCTCGAAGAACCCGGCTACGTCTACTCGCGCATCGCCAATCCCACGGTGGCCGTGCTCGAGGAGCGGCTGGCGGCGCTCGAGGGCGGCGTCGGATCGGTGTGCACGGCGAGCGGTCAGGCGGCGCTCCACCTCGCCATCGCCACCTTGATGGGCGCGGGCGGCCATATCGTCGCCGCCGCCTCGCTCTATGGCGGCTCGATCAACCTGCTGAAGCTCACGCTGCCGCGCTTCGGCATCGTCACGAGCTTCGTCGATCCGCGCGACGCCAGCGCGTTCCGGGCGGCGATCCGGCCCGAGACCCGCCTCGTCTTCGCCGAGATCCTCGGCAATCCCGGCCTCGAGGTGCTGGATGTCGCCGCCGTGGCCGAGGTCGCGCATCAAGCCGGCCTGCCGCTCATGATCGATGCCACCTTCGCCACGCCCTATCTCTGCCGGACCATCGAGCATGGCTGCGACATCGTGATGCACTCCGCCACCAAATGGCTCGGCGGGCACGGCGTCGCGATCGGCGGTGTGCTCGTCGATGGCGGCCGCTTCGACTGGGAGAGATCGGGCAAGTTCCCGACACTGACCGAACCCTATGCCGGCTATCATGGCATCGATTTCGCCGAGGAGTTCGGGCCCCAGGCTTTCGTCATGCGCGCGCGTGTCGAAGGCGTGCGCGATTTCGGCGCCTGCATGAGTCCGGCGAATGCCTTCCAATTGCTGCAAGGCGTCGAGACGCTGCCCTTGCGCATGGCGCGGCACATCGAGAACACGCGCCGCGTCCT
>DASVOY010000765.1:0-2446 GCA_036383115.1 Allostellaceae bacterium | reverse complement strand
GTCGTTGACGTAGGGGATGCCGTCGATGGTGGCCACCAGCTCCTGGCGATGGGCGAGGCCGGCGAAGCTCAGGATGCCGTCGACAACCGCCGCGCTGTCGACGCCGAGGCAGCGCGCGGCGGCGTAGCCGGCGGCGGCATTCTGCCAGTTGTGCCGGCCGGGAAGCCGCGCGGCGCGGCGCAGCTCGAGCACGCGTTTGGCCGCGCCCTCCATGTCGTCGACGAGCCAGCCGGCTTCGACATAGACGCCGCCCGGCGCGCGCCGCTCGGCCGAGATCGGCACGACGCGCTGTGCGCCGGCGCGGGCAAGGGCGGCCGCCATGCTACGACTCAGCTCGTCATCGATGCCGAGAATCGCGGCCTGTGGATTCTTCTGGCGTTGGAAGATGCGGCGCTTGGCGGCGACGTAGCCATCCATGCCGCCGTGGCGGTCGAGATGGTCGGGCGTGATGTTGAGCAGCACGGCGACGTCGAAGGTCAGCGTCTCGGTCAGCTCGAGCTGGTACGAACTCATCTCCAGCACGTAGATGCCGTCGCTGCCGAGCGGCGCCAGCGACAGCGCCGGCGTGCCGAGATTGCCGCCGACCGCGACCTTGCGGCCGGCGCTCGCGAGGATGTGGCCGATCAGCGCGGTCGTCGTCGATTTGCCGTTGGTGCCGGTGATGCCGACATAGCGGGCGTTGCGGCAGCTCTGCGCCAGCAGTTCGATGTCGCCGATGATGGCCGCACCGGCGGCGCGGGTGCGCGCGGCGACGGGATGCGGCTTCGGATAGGTGTGCGGGATGCCGGGCGAGAGGACCAACGCCTTGATGCCGGCGAGGTCGCTCTTGGGCAGATCGACGATCGGCACGCCGGCCGCCGCCGCCGCATCGCGCTTGGCCGCGTCGTCGTCCCAGGCGGCGACGCGCGCGCCGCCGAGCGTGAGCGCCCGAGCGGCGGCGAGGCCGGAGCGCGCAAGCCCCAGCACCGCCACTCTCTCGCCCCGGTATGAGCCGACCTCGATCATCCCCGCCTTACCTCAGCTTCAAGGTCGAGAGGCCGGCGATCGCCAGGATCGAGGCGATGATCCAGAAGCGGATGACAATGGTCGGCTCCTGCCAGCCCTTCTTCTCGAAGTGGTGGTGGAGCGGCGCCATGCGGAAGACGCGCTTGCCCGTGAGCTTGAAGCTTGCCACCTGGACGATGACGGACACCGTCTCGAGCACAAAGAGGCCGCCGATGATGGCGAGTACCAGCTCATGCTTGGTGATGACGCTGATGACGCCGATCGCGCCGCCGATCGACAGCGAGCCGGTGTCGCCCATGAAGACCATCGCGGGCGGCGCGTTGTACCAGAGGAAGCCCAGGCCCGAGCCGATCAGCGCGGCGCAGAACACGGCAAGCTCGCCGGCGCCGGGCACGTAGTGGAGCTGCAGGTAATTGGCAAAGATCGAATTGCCCACGAGATAGGCGATGAGGGCGAAGCAGCCGGCGGCGATCATCGAGGGGACGATGGCGAGCCCGTCGAGCCCGTCGGTCAGGTTGACCGCGTTGGACGCGCCGGTGACGACGAAGACGGCGAGCGCCACGAAGAACCAGCTGAGGTCGACCAGCACGTTCTTGAAGAACGGCACGGCCAGCGCCGTCCCGAGATAGGGCGGCGTGATGCTGTGGCCGCGCGTGATCATGACGATGATCACGGCGGCGATGGCGCTGATGGCGATCTGCGCGACGAGCTTGCCGCGGCTCGACAGGCCGGAGGAGGAGCGCTTGGTCAGCTTCTTGTAATCGTCGAAGAAGCCCACCGTGCCGAAGCCGGCGGTGACGAACAACGTCACCCAGACGTAGCCGTTGCTGAGATCGGCCCACAGCAGGGTCGAGACGATGAGGGCCAGCAGGATGAGAAAGCCGCCCATCGTCGGCGTGCCCTTCTTGCGCACCAGGTGGCTCTCGGGGCCGTCGAGGCGGATCGGCTGGCCCTCCGCCTGCTTCGACTTGAGCCAGGCGATGACGCGCGGCCCGAAGGCGAAGCTGATGAAGAGGGCGGTCACGATGGCACCGCCGGAGCGGAAGGTCAGATAACGGAAGAGATTGAACGGGCCGAACTGATCGGACAGCGGGACGAGGAGATGAAACAGCATGCCGGGCTAGCCTTTGACTCCGACGACGGCCGGTGTCCCGGCGAGAAGATGCTTCACCACTTCGGCCATGCGGCTGCCGAACGAGCCCTTGACTGCGACGATGTCGCCGGGCCGCAGCCGGCGGGCGACTTTCTCCGCCATCTCCACCGCGCTGCCCGCATGGGCGCCGCGCATGCGCTTGGGCAACGCGTCATGGAGCGCGCGCATATTGGCACCGACGGTGAAGACGAGCGAGATGCCGGCCTCGACCAGCGGCGCGGCGAGCTCGGCATGGAGCCGCACTGCCTCGTTGCCGAGCTCGAGCATGTCGCCGAGCACGGCGATGCG
>DASVOY010000764.1:0-2253 GCA_036383115.1 Allostellaceae bacterium | reverse complement strand
AGGGCATGCGCGTGGTCGAGCGGGCGGAGGATTTCGCCGCCCAACTCGCCGGCGCCCAGCGCGAGGCCGCCTCCTCCTTCGGCAATGACCGGGTGCTGGTCGAGCGCTATCTGGCCCGGCCGCGCCATGTCGAGATCCAGGTCTTCGCCGATGCGCAAGGCAATTGCGTCTATCTGTTCGAGCGCGACTGCTCGATCCAGCGCCGGCACCAGAAGGTGATCGAGGAGGCGCCGTCGCCGGCGATCACGCCGGAATTGCGCCGGGCGATGGGCGCGGCGGCGGTGGCGGCGGCGCAGGCCGTCGGTTATGTCGGCGCCGGCACGGTCGAGTTCCTGCTCGCGCCCGACGGCGGCTTCTATTTCCTCGAGATGAACACGCGGCTCCAGGTCGAGCATGCCGTGACCGAGATGGTCACCGGCCTGGATCTCGTCGAATGGCAGATCCGCGTCGCCGCCGGCGAGGCGTTGCCGCTGCGCCAGGGCGACGTGGCCTTCGCCGGCCATGCCATCGAGGCGCGGCTCTATGCCGAGGACGCGCATGGCGATTTCCTGCCGCAGGCCGGGCACCTGCTCGCCTGGGAGGCGCCCAGCGGCGCGGGCGTTCGCGTCGACCACGGCATCGCCGCGGGTGTCGCGATCTCGCCCCATTACGATCCGATGGTGGCGAAGGTCATCGCGCATGGCGCGACGCGTGAGGCGGCGCGGCGCCGGCTGGTGGCGGCGTTGGAGGACACCGTCGTGCTCGGCATCGAGACGAACCGGCGCTTCCTCATCGGTTGCCTCTCCCACGCCGCCTTTGCCGCGGGCGAGACCAGCACCGGCTTCATCGCGCGCCATTTCCCTGCCGCGGCGCGGGCTCGCCTCGCACCCGAGCCGCGCATGATGGCGCTTGCGGCGGCGCTCATCGCCGAGCACGCGCGCCTGCAGCGGAGCGACATGCTGAGCCACTGGCGCAGCAGCGGCTCGGCCGCCTCGCCCCTCCTGCTCCGATGCGGCGCAGTGGAGACGGCCATGGAGATCACGAGCGAGGGCGGGCGCCGCTACCGCGCGGCCTGGGGCGGCGAGAGCCGCGCGGTCGAGCTGCTGGCGCCCGACGGCGAGCACGTGCGCTTCCTCGCCGACGGGCTTGCGGAGACAGCGCGGCGCGCCTGGGACGGCGAGGTGCTGCATCTCGATCTCGACGGCGTGACGGCGGTGTTCGAGGACGTGCTCCTAGCCGGGCGCGGCGCGGCGGAGGGCGCGGCGGGCGGCGTGGCGCTGGCGCCGATGACCGGCACCATCGCCGCGGTGCGCGTCAAGCCGGGCGACGCCGTCCGCAAAGGCCAGTGCCTCGTCATCCTCGAGGCGATGAAGATGGAGCACGAGATCACCGCGCCGCGCGACGGCAGGGTCGCCGCGGTGCTGGTGGCGCCGGGCGAGGCGGTGGCGACGCGCAAGCTCCTCGTCGAGCTGGCGCCGGAAGCGGCAGGGTGAGGGCCCACCTACCCCGGCGGCGCCGCAGATGCGTTTCCAGGGTCGCCGTCGGGACGCTCCGAACCGCCTTCCGGCACACAGCCCTGTAGCTGTTCCCCATGCCGATGCAGGGACAATGAGCTCGCTACCAACGCCGCGAAGCACGGCGCTTTCACCACCGCTGCCGGCTACGTCGACGTCGCTGGAAATAAGATGGGCGGCGGCTGATCATCGAGTGGCGCGAGCGCGACGGACCCAAGGCGGAGCGACCGAAATAGGACGGCTTCGGCTTGAAGCTCATCGAGCGCGGCATTGCCCATGAGCTGCAGGGGCACGCAACCGTCGATTCCAGCGGCGACGGGCTGCGCTGCTCGCTGGACATCCCACTCGCCGCCGCGCAGGCCGCGCCGCTGCCCCCCAGCGGGACGGGCGGCGCCAGTGAGGATGTTGGCTCGGTTGGGCTGGCACCGCGGCCCGGGTGCCATTTCCGATCCCTGGTTCCGATCCCTGGCCGAAGAGCCGCGTGGCGCATCGGCTGACGGGTTCCGCGCGCTCGACGGGCGATCTGCGCCGGACGGTGAAGACCCTCGCCGACGAATCGCGCCGGCGTGTGCGCGAAACCCTCCAGCGCTTACAGCGACAGCGCCACAAAGCCTGAGCGGGAGCTGACCGGCGGCCGGAATCTCTAAAGACCCGTGCTTTCGACGGGTGCATTGCAACTCATTGCAGCAATTATCACCCTGGTGCTTGAGAGGCGTGCTCGGCGCTTTGCCTGCGGCGCGGGAGCGGTATACTGGTCTGG
>DASVOY010000763.1:0-6383 GCA_036383115.1 Allostellaceae bacterium | reverse complement strand
GGGCCCTATGACGACTTCCTGCAGACCGACGCCTCGATCAACCGCGGCAACTCGGGCGGGCCGATGTTCAACATGGCGGGCGAGGTGATCGGCATCAACACCGCCATCTACTCGCCCTCCGGCGGCTCCATCGGCATCGGCCTCGCCATCCCCGCCAATCTGGCGCGGCCGATCATCCAGCAGCTCCGCACCAGTGGCAAGGTCGAGCGCGGCTGGTTGGGCCTGCGCATCCAGCCGGTGACCCCCGACATTGCCGAGAGCGTCGGCCTCGACAAGGCCAAGGGGGCGCTGGTCACCGACGTCGATGCCGACGGTCCCGCCGCCGCCGCCAAGCTGCAGCCCGGCGACGTCGTTCTGAGCTTCGACGGCAAGGCGGTCGACCGCAGCCGGCAGCTGCCGCGCCTCGTCGCCGGCACGCAAGCCGGCAAAGAAGTGCCCCTGACACTGTGGCGCGACGGCAAGGAGGCCGCGGTCAAGGTCAAGGTCGCCACGCTCGATCCGCAGAAGCTCGTCGCCGCCCGCGTGCCTCAGGCGGAGCCGGAGCCGGAGGCGGCGGTGACCGCGCTGGGCCTGTCGTTGGCAAGGATCACGCCGCAGCTGCGCCAGCGCTACCACCTCGACGACGCCGCGAACGGCGTCCTCGTCGTCGCCGTGGCGGAGGACGCACCGGCCGCCGGGCAGGGCGTGGCGCCGGGCGACATCGTCGCCATGGTCGGGCGCGACACGGTGGCGACGCCCGAGGAGGTTGTCGACAAGATCACTGCGGCGCGCCAGGCGCAGCGTCGCTCGGTGCTGCTGCGCCTCGAGCGCAAGGGTGCCGGACGCTACGTCGCCGTTCCGGTCGAGCAAGGATAAATCTCGCCCCACCATAAAGGCGAAATGGGTGCCGGCCGTGGAACGTTAGGCGTTCCCGGTCGTTCGCCCGTGCGCGCCATCATGATGTTTGGAGAGGATTTGACGATGCGTTCGACTATCCGCATGGCCCTCGTGGTCCTGGCGATCATCGTGCCGCTCTCTGCCTGCTCGCGCGGCTCGAGCCTGCCAGAGCTCCAAATGACGAAGACGGACGACACCAACTATCGGCTCGGGCCGGGCGACAAGCTGCATATCCAGGTTCTCGGCGCCGAGGACCTGACCGGCGACTATGTCGTCGGCGACAACGGCACCATCAGCTCGCCGCTCATCGGCGACATCAAGGCGGTCGGGCAGACCCGCGCTCAGCTCGAGCGCGAGATGGAGAAGAAGCTCGCCCAGGGCTACCTCAAGAACCCGAAGGTGAGCGTCACCATCCTCACCTATCGGCCGTTCTACATCATGGGCGAGGTGACGAAGCCCGGCGAGTACCCCTACGCCAGCGGCATGCGCGTGATGAGCGCCGTCGCGACCGCCGGCGGCTATACTTACCGCGCCAACGAGAACTACGTCGTGGTCACGCGCAACGGCCAGGAGCACAAGGCGCTGCCCAGCACGCCGATCCAGCCCGACGACGTCATCCGCGTGCCCGAGCGGTACTTCTGACGAGCCGGCGCGGCGGGAACCTTGGGGCTCCTTCGTTGTAAGCTTGAATAGTAGCGCACTGCGCGCGGCGAGGCGGCCATGATCCAACCTCACGATGCCTCTGGTACTCTTCCGCGATGGCCGACTTATTGCGAGCGAGGTTGGTTGTTTGCCGGGGCCGTCTTCGCGGTTTGCGCGGTGATCACCATACCGGCAAGGTCAGATGTCACATCCGAGAGCGTGCCGGAGAGCGCCGTGCCGCAGGTTGCCGTGGTGCCGCCGGGAGCGGCCACCGTGGCGGCGACACCTCCCGGCGCCACGGATGTGGCGCTCGTCAAGCCGGCCGACGCCAAGCCCCAGCCGAGCAGTGAGCAGCAGCGCCAGCTCATGCTGCTGCTGCTCATGAACAGCGCAGGCCCGGTGCGACCCTTCGGAGGCCTCGGCCGCTAGCGTTTCACGCCATCCGGCCAGCCGACAAGAGAAGCAGCATGAATTCGGATCAGGAATCGCGCATCCGTCAGCGGGCCTACGAGATTTGGCAGCGCGAGGGCCGGCCGGAAGGCCGCGAGGCCGAGCATTGGCAGCGGGCCGAGGCCGAGATCACGGCCGAAGCCGGTGCCGCCGCCGACCAAGCGCCCGACCGCGCCGCCGCCGGCAGCAAGCCGCAAAGCGAGCCATCGAGCACCGCGACGGCGCCGTTGCGCAGCCGCCGAGCCGGCGTAAAGCCGGAGGGCGGCCGCCCGTCCGCGAGTCCCCGGCGCGGGAGAAAGCCTACAGAGCCCTGAGGCGCAGCGCGGGCCGATCTGCCCTCGCCGAAGAGGCAGCTCGCGGAACGAACGCGCGGAAACAGCGTTTGCTGTTGCGCCTAGTGCGACTGGGATTGGAACCTCGCCCGCACCGCCGTCGGTGGTGCGGGCGCTTTATTGCCGGTTATTGCCGGGCGGAGACGGCGGAGACGGTGAGCACGCCCGGCCGGGCGCTGGCGGCGACGATGCTGCGCGCCAGCTGCCGCGCCAGGCAGTCATAGCTTGCATCCGACATATGCAGCCGGTCGCCGGCCAGCATGACCGGCAATGCCATGCGCCCGTCCTCGGCCCAATGGCGCATCACCGCGAAGCGCCGGAACAGCGGCACCTCCTCGCTGCGCGCGACGCCGGAGAGCGTGTGCAGCATGTCGCGATAGCCGGTATGCACCAGCACGGCGGGCGCATATTGCAGGTCCATCAGGATGACGTCCGCCCCTGTCGCCCTCAGCCGCTCGACGCCGCGCCGCGCCACCTCGGCTTCGGTCGCGGGGTCGATGTCGTGCAGCACGCTGTTGGTGCCGAGCTGCCAGATCACGAGGTCGGGTTTCTCGGGCAGAACGTCGCGATCGATGCGCGCCACCATCTGGGGCGACATCTCGCCGCCGACGCCGCGGTTGACAACGCGAACCGCCACCTCGGGAAACCGTGCCTGGAGCACGGCGGCGAGCCGGCTCGGATAGCTGAACTCGGGCCGCGTCGCGCCGATTCCCTCGGTCGAGGAGGAGCCGAGCGCGACGATGGTCAACGGCCCGCCCGCCTTGAGGCGCGCCGCGGTGCGGGGCAGGGGCGCGCCCAGCGACGTCAGCTCCGGCGGGATGCCGCAACGGTCGATGGCCGCCCCGGCGCCCCGGCCCGAGGGCGACATCAGGATCGGCACGGCCGCGGCAACGCCGAGCAGCAACAGCGCCGCGGCGGTGCGGCGGCGATGGGGCGGGGTCTCAGTGCGGCGCGCGGCGGGTTCGGTCATCGCGTGGCGTAGGCAATGGCGTCGGCGACGCGCTCTGCGAAGCACTCATAGACCTCGACAGCGAGCTGGGACCGTCGCTCGACGGGAACGTCGGCGAAGTTGAACACGCCATTCTCAGCCCAATACTTCATCATCTCGAACCGCCGGAGCACGTAAACACCATCAACATCGGCCGTGCGCTGCATCGCGTCAAGGTAAGGCTCGAAATTGATCACGGATGCCGTGCTGCGACTGTATTGCATATTTACTAACATTGTCTCTAGCTTATGCTCCCGCAGATCGGCCAGGCCGGCCTCGAGAGCGCCGGCAAACACGTCGACATCGACGCTGCGGGCGGCATCGAAGGTGCCGGTCTCCCAGATCACCAAGGTCGGCGACAACGGATAGACGTCGCGCGGGAAGCGGTCGACCATTTCCTGCGTCGTCTCCCGCGACACCCCCTTGTTGAGCACGGTGATCGATACCTCGGGATAGCGCCGCCGCAGCACGTCCTGGAGCCGGTGGGGATAGGCATACTCCGCCGCATTGCCGGAAGCGGCCCCGGCCGTCGAGGCGCCGCCGATGGCGACGATGGTGATGGGATGCTTTTGACGCAATTGCTGGGCAAGTTCGGGGAGTTGCGCGTCGTCCTCCACAATCTCGGCGGGAACGCTGCAGTCGGGAGTACGCGCCACGCTGGGCGAGGGGAGTGACATCAGCAGGGCGCCGCCGACAAGGAGCAGGATACGCATATCGTCACTCCGAAGGTGTGGCCGGGACCGAAGCGCCGACGGGGCGGCTGCGCCCCGCCGATTTGTACCAGGCGAGCATGGCGGCCGTGGCGATCATCACGGCGAAGCCGGCAATATTGACCGCGACCTGCATCGGCAGCGCGCCGTAGAAGTCGGTGAGCACGAAATGGCCGAGCACGGCCAGGATGATGCCCAGGCAGAAGATGTAGAGCGAGTGCTGGCCGCAGAGGATGACCGGCTGTGCCACCCGCCAGTGCAGGAAGCCACTCTCCGGCCGCACGAAATACACGGTGGCGAAGGCGAGCGCGAGGAAATTGGCGAGCCGGAACGGCGCGAGGTTGGTCTTGTCCGTGGTGTAGTTGTAGAGCTGCTTCTCGAAGAGCGCCGGGAACGGGTCGTAGACCCAATGGATCGCCCAGCTCAGATTGATGATGACGAGCGCCCCGGCGACGGTCACGGCAAGGCGCGACAGCCATGGCGCCTGGGGGAAGGGCCAGCGGCCGCTGACTCGGGCATGGCCGGCGCTGGCGCCGATGACGAACAGGAACTGCCAGGCGAGCGGGTTGAAGTACCACACGCGATCGGCGGGATAGCCCGGCAGCGACCAGCCGTGGCGCAGCGTCAGTGCGTAGAGCGCGGCCGAGGGCAGCAGCGCCCAGAGCGGCCCGCGCTCGAGCGCGATCAGCACCAGCGGGAACATGCCCAGGAGCGCGATATAGAGCGGCAGGATGTCCAGGAAGGTGGGCTGAAACTGCAGCAGCAGCGCCTTGATGATGGCGATGTGCGGCTCCTGCAGGAAGTCGCCGACGCCCATCTCTTCGGTGTACATGGGGTTGTTGACGGCCAGCACGGCGTAGGACACCTCCGCGGTGAAGATCATGAACAGGAAGATGTGTGCGACATAGAGCTGCCAGACGCGGCGGTAGATCTGCGCCGCAGCATAGAGCTTGCCGCTCTGCCGCAGGCTGCGGCCGTAGACGAGCGCCGCCGTATAGCCTGAGATGAAGATGAACACCTCGGCGGCGTCCGAGAAGGCGATCGAGCGCAAGGTGAAGTAGCCGAGGAAATTGTTGGGAATATGGTCGATGAAGATGAAGAACAGCGACAGCCCCCGGAAGAAATCGAGGCGATAGTCGCGTCCCGTGCGCGGGAAGGGATCGATCCCGCCGCCGCGCTCCTCGCCGACGCTCGTTTCCGGCTTCGCCATGGGGCGATCATAAACCGATGCGCCGCTCAATGCTCGTGCCGGTGATGGAGGTCGGGATAATGCGGGTGGCCGTGCACCAGCCGCGGATGGGCATGGCTATGCGTGTGCGGCTCGCCCGGGGGATCGGCCGGGCTATGGGCGTGGCGGTGATGCAGGTCGTGGCGGTGCCGGTGGTCATGCGTCATCGGCGCGTGCTCGTGCAGATGCTCGTGGCGCTCGACCAGATGGAGCCACAGCCCCGCGCCCATGAGCGCTGCCGCCAGCAGCAGCGGCGCGGTCACGGGCTCGCCGAAAAGCGTCACCGCCAGCACCGCGCCGATGAAGGGCGCGGTCGAGAAATAGGCGGTGGTCCGCGCCGCGCCGAGATGGCGCAGCGCCAGGACGAAGAGCACGAGGCTGACGCCATAGCCGAGCAGGCCGACGGTGCCGGCGGCGAGCGCGGTCGCGGCGCCCGGCCAGGCAGCGCCCTGCAGCAGGGCGAGGGCGAGGTTGACCGTCCCGGCGAGCAGCCCCTTGGCGGCGGCGATCTGCAGCGGGTCGGCGCCGGAGAGCCCGCGGGTCAGATTGTTGTCGATCGCCCAGAACAGGCAGGCGCCGGCAATCGCGGGCACCCCACCGAGGGCGAAACCGTCGGCGGGATGCCAAGACAGCAGCACGGCGCCGGCCAGGATCGCGGCGGCGCCGAGCGCGATCCGGCGGTCCACATTCTCGCGCAACACGAGCCAGGCGATCGCCAGGGTGAACAGGCCCTCGAGGTTCAGCAGCAGCGCCGTGGCGGCGGCGCTCGTCTCCGCGAGACCCAGCATCAGCAGCACCGGCGCGATGACGCCGCCAGCGATTACCGCGGCGGCCAGCCGGGGCAAGTCGCCCCGGCTGAGCGGCGCCTCGCGCGGCGCGAGACCCATGGCCAAGCCCACGCCCTCGACCGCCGCCATGCCAATGCCCGAGCCGAGGTAAAGCAGCCCGGCCAGCAGCCAGGGCGAGACATCGCCGAGCAGCAGCTTGGCGAGCGGCGTGCTGGCGCCGAAGAGGGCGGCCGCGGCAAGCGCCAGCGGGGCGCCGGGCCAGGCTATGGCGGCAGGGCGGACCATCGCGCGGCACTGTTCATAGCATGCGTCCGTGATCCACTTGGATTCGAAAATGATTCGCGTCGGCATCTCCGGCTGGTCCTACCC
>DASVOY010000762.1:0-3059 GCA_036383115.1 Allostellaceae bacterium | reverse complement strand
TGAGCTTTGCCCGCGCTGACGCCCCTCGAGATCGAAGCGCTCCGCCTGAGCCTCCTCGTCGCCGTGGTCAGCGTGGCCGCCAGCCTTCCTTTCGGCCTTGCCGTCGCCTGGCTGCTGGCGCGCCGGCAGTTTCCCGGCAAGATCGTCCTCGACGGGCTGGTCCACCTTCCGCTGGTGCTGCCGCCGGTGGTCGTGGGCTACGGGCTGCTGGTGCTGTTCGGCCGGCGGGGCCCGATCGGCGGGTGGCTCTACGACAGCTTCGGCGTCACCTTCGCCTTCAATTGGAAAGGCGCGGCGCTCGCTGCTGCGGTCATGGCCTTCCCGCTCATGGTGCGGGCGATGCGGCTCTCGCTCGAGCTGGTGGACCGGCGGCTCGAGGCGGCGGCGCGCACGCTGGGCGCCGGCCAGCTGCGGGTCTTCTGCACCGTCACCGTGCCGCTGATGGCGCCGGGCATCCTCACCGGCGCCATCCTCGGCTTCGCGCGCAGTATCAGCGAGTTCGGCGCCACCATCACCTTCGTCTCCAACATCCCCGGCGAGACGCGCACCCTGCCGCTCGCGCTCTATGCCTTGACGCAGGTCCCCGGTGGCGACGCGGCCGCGTGGCGGCTGGCGCTGCTCTCGGTGCTGCTGGCCATGGCGGCGCTGATCGCGTCGGAGCTGCTGGCGCGCCGGCTCGACCGGCGCATCCGGGGGTTGGCGTGATCGAGGTCGACGTCGAGAAGCGGCTCGGCAGCTTCACGCTTGCCGCGCGTTTCAGCGCGCCTTCGGCCGGCATCGTTGCGCTCTTCGGCCGCTCCGGCGCCGGCAAGACGACACTGGTCAACATGCTGGCCGGGTTGACGCGGCCCGACCGCGGCCGCATCGCCATCGGCCAGGAGGTGCTGTTCTCGAGCGAGGCCGGCATCGACGTGCCGCCCGAGCGCCGCCGCCTCGGCTATGTCTTCCAGGAGGGCCGCCTCTTCCCGCACTACTCGGTGCGCGGCAACCTGGCCTATGGGAGGCGGCGCAGTGCCGCGCATGCGGTTGGCTTCGATGCGGTGGTGGCGCTGCTCGGGCTCGAGACGCTGCTCGACCGCCGGCCCGGCGACCTCTCCGGCGGCGAGAAGCAGCGCGTCGCCATCGGCCGGGCCCTGCTCGCCGAGCCCCGGCTGATGCTGATGGACGAGCCGCTCGCCTCGCTCGACGCGCCGCGCAAGGCGGAGATCCTGCCCTTCATCGAGCGCCTGCGCGACGAGCTGCGCATCCCCATCGTCTATGTCAGCCATGCCATGGAGGAGATCGTCCGCCTCGCCGACACGCTGGTGCTGGTGTCGGAGGGCCGCGTCGCGGCGGTCGGCCCGGTCGAGGAGCTGACCAGCCGGCTCGACCTGCGGCCCCTCACCGGCCGCTACGAGGCGGGCGCCGTCATCCGCGCCACCGTCGCCGGGCATGACCTGACCTATGGCCTCACCGAGCTGGCGTTTCCGGGCGGGCGCCTGCGCGTCTCGCACGTGGCGCTGCCGCTCGGCACGACGGTGCGCGCCCGCATCCGCGCCCGCGACGTGGCGCTGGCGACGACGCGGCCGACGGGTATCTCGATCCGCAACATCTTCGCCGGGCGCATCGTCGAGATCGCGCCCGACCGCGGGCCGCTCGTCGATGTGCGCCTCGACATCGGCACGCCGGAGCAGCCGGTGGCGCTCTGGGCGCGCGTCACCGCCCGGGCGGCGCAGGAGCTCGGCCTCGCTGTCGGACGCGAGGTGCACGCCCTGGTCAAGACCGTGGCGCTCGACCGCGCGAGCTATGGCCGCTACGACCCGCCGGCGAGCGAGGCCGCCGAGGACGAGCCGGGCTGAATCAGCGGCACTCGAACCGGGCGGTGGTCACGTCGTCGTCGACGAATTCCTCCACCAGGAACGCGTGCTTGCTCCATCTCTGGCAGTGACGCTCCGCCTTCCCCGTCGCGGCGTCGATCGAGCCTTCGTCGTTGTACCAGTGCAGCTTGATGTCCTCCGGGCTCTCCTGATCGACCATGATCACGGCGCCGCACGCGGCGAGCCCCGCCGCCATGCCGAGAATGGCGAGCCCTCGGCGTGCTGCCGTCATGATCATCGCTCCATCCGACAGGCGAACGCGGCAAGCGCGGCGCGCGGTTCCTGGACGACACCGCAGCGCGCGGCGGCGCGCCGCACGAAGATTGCCGCATGCGGCCATCCGCTTAAGCAAGCGTAAGGACGACCGCCCTAAAAGCCGATCGATGGCGAATCTAGCGGATCGGCCGGCCACCACCGCGGTCCGGGAGGCACAGGAGCTCACCCTCGACCGTATGCTGCAAGCGCTTGATCAGCGCGGCCTCGCAGCCCGTCCCGAGACGCTGAACGACCTTGGCGTCTTCCTGGCGGGACGGGGCCGGAGCGATGAGGCCATCGCCTGCTATCGTCGCGCGCTCGCGTTGCGGCCCGATTATGCGCTGGCGCTCAACAATCTCGGCCTCGCCCTGCGCGGGCTCGGGCGCCTCGACGAAGCGGTGGCCGCGCATCGCCGGGCCGTCGCCATCGATCCTGCCTGCGCCGATGGCCATGATGCCCTCGCCGCCGCCCTCGCCAAGGTGGGACAGGCCGAGGCCGCGGTCGGCCACTACCGCCGCGCGCTGTCGCTCGATCCCGACCATGTCGAGGCGCTGGTCAATCTCGGCAATCTCTGGCGCGGCGCTGGCAGGCTGGATGACGCGCTCGCGCTGCAGCGCCGAGCCGCGGCGCTCCGCCCGCGCGACGCCGAGGTGCTCAACAATCTCGGCATCACCCTGCGCGAGCGGAACGACGTGGCGGAGGCGATCGACTGCTTTCGCCGCGCCGTGGCGGCGCAACCCGGCCATGCCGGCGCGCATGTGAACCTCGGCATGACGCTGCTCGCAACCGGGCGATTTGCCGAAGGCTGCGCCGAGTATGAATGGCGCTGCCGCAGCGATGCGCGTCCGCCCGGGCTGGAGGCGCCGCTGTGGGACGGGCGGCCGCTCGGCCAGGGGACGCTGCTGCTATGGCCCGAGCAGGGGCTTGGCGACGCGATCCAGTTCATCC
>DASVOY010000761.1:0-3140 GCA_036383115.1 Allostellaceae bacterium | reverse complement strand
TGCGCGCTTCCGGCATCTGGGCGGTGATGGGGAATTGCGAGGAGTCGCTCGGCGGCGGCGCGGGGGATTGCGGCTGCGGCTATGCCGAGGGCAGCGCCTGCGACCGCATGGCGGCCGACTGGTATGCCCACGCGGAACGCAGCCTCGATGGCGACGCAAGGCACTGGATGGCGACGCTGCCGCGCCGGCTCGACATCGAGATCGCGGAGCGCCGCCTCGCGGTCATCCATGGCAGCGTGCGGCAGATCAACCGCTTCATCTTCGCCTCGACGCCCGCGGCGGTGAAGCGCGAGGAACTCGCCGCAGCCGAATGCGACGGCGTCATCGCCGGGCATTGCGGCATCCCCTTCACCGAAATCATCGACGGCAGGCTCTGGCACAATTCCGGCGCCGTCGGCATGCCCGCCAATGACGGCACGCCGCACGTCTGGTTCAGCATCCTGACGCCGGGCGCAGACGGCATCGTGATCGAGCACCACGCGCTTGCCTATGATCACCGCGCGGCCGCGGCCAAGATGCGCGCGGCCCAGCTCCCGGAAGGCTATGCCGCGGCGCTCGAGGGCGGGCTCTGGCCGAGCTGCGACGTCCTGCCGGCCGCGGAGCTGGGCGCGCGCGGCATGCCTCTCGCGCCGGGACGCGTCGTCTGGCGCAAGCAGGCGGCGACGGTGGAGAGCTGGCCTTTACCCGCGGCGCCGAGGCCGCAGTGCCCGCTTGACCAGCGCAAGTTCCGCGACCCGGCGGTGACCGCGAAAGGCGAGCGCCGCGCCGCCGTGTCGCTTAAGGGCCTGAAGACCTTGTGGTTCAACACCGGCACGCTCTGCAACATCGCCTGCGCGCATTGCTACATCGAATCGAGCCCGCGCAACGACCGGCTCTCCTATCTCTCGGCGGCAGAGATGACGGGCTATCTCGACGAGATCGCGCGCGACGATCTCCCCACCGAGGAGATCGGCTTCACGGGCGGCGAACCCTTCATGAACCCCGACATCCTGCATATGCTCGAGGAGTGCCTCGCGCGGGGATTCCGCGTGCTGGTCCTGACCAACGCGATGCGCCCAATGCAGCGCCTGAAGCCGAAGCTCCTCGATCTGCAGCGCCGGCTCGGGCGGCGTTTGACGCTGCGCGTCTCGCTCGACCATTACACGCGCGAGCTCCATGACGAGGAGCGCGGCGCCGGCACCTGGCAGGCGACGCTCAATGGCCTGCAATGGCTCGGTGAGAACGGCTTCACCCTCGCCGTGGCGGGACGCATGCTGTGGGGCGAGCCCGATGCGGCGATGCGCCAGGGCTTTGCCCGACTCTTCGCCGAGCGCGGCATCGCCGTCGACGCCGGGGACCGCGACAAGCTCGTCATCTTCCCCGAGATGGACGCCGCGGTCGACGTGCCGGAGATCACCGAGGCGTGTTGGGGCATCCTCCATGTCGCGCCGGAATCGGTGATGTGCGCGAGCTCGCGCATGGTGGTGAAGCGCAAAGGCGCCGAGCGTCCGAGCGTGGTCGCGTGCACGCTCTTGCCTTACGACGAAGCCTTCGATTTGGGGCCGACGCTGGCGGGCGCGTCGGGCGCGGTGCCGCTCAACCATCCGCATTGCGCCAAGTTCTGCGTGCTTGGCGGCGGTTCGTGCAGCGGCGCTTGAGGGCTAATCTCATTGGCTCGGCTGCCGATCCGCCGTGAGCCCCTCTTCCCGGTACCAGAAGGCCGGCGGGAGGTCCCAAACTTACCCGCGGAACTCTCCCGCGGCCACGATCACTGGTGCACAGCAACCAGCGCTTTTATCTGCCGGTTACGATCCACCTAAGCCACATGCGGTGGTTGAGATGCGTCGGGCCGTTCTGGCGGCAAAGACGCATATAGATGCCGAATCGCTCTTTCATTGTTTCCTCCCTGGATTGGTGCTCACGCGTGGGCGGGGCACTCGGACCATCATAATCCAGGACCGGGCGATCGGCATCTAGAACGCGCGGCGCTTCCTCTTCGGCTTTTGCGGCTCGTCCTCGTACCCGGGCACGCCCGCGGCGACGAGCGCCTTCTTCTGCCGCTTCGCCAGCGCGGCGGCGTCGAAATCCTCGATCAGCTCGTGGAAGAGGCGGTGCCAGTTGATCTCGGCCTTCAAATGCATGAAGACCGAGCCGAGGCCGACGGCGGCGCGGTCCATGAACACAAACTCGCGCGGCGGCTTGACGCCGCCCAGGCGCTTGATCTCGCGGTGCACCTCCTCAGCGACGTCGCGGCCGTAGGCGCCTGCCTTCTCCTGGATATGCCGCTTGCGGTCGTCCAGGAGCGGCGCGTAGAGGAAGTTGGCCCAGCGGTTCAGCACCGCGATCATCTCGCGCGAGAGATTGCGGAAGCCCCAGCTCTCATAGGCGTGCACGGCCAACGCCTCGTCGTCGCGGTCGAGCGCGTGATAGAGGTCGATGACGCCCTCGACGAAGGGCGACGGGAAGATGCGGATACAGCCGAAATCGAGGAGGTTGATGCCGCCATCCGCCCGCACGGTGTAATTGCCGAGATGCGGGTCGCCGTGGATGACGCCGTAATAATAGAATGGCACGTACCAGGCGCGGAACATGTGGCGGGCGATGTCGTTGCGCCGCGCCGCCGGCGCCTTCACCGCCTCGAGGAAGGGCGCACCCTCGAGCCAGTCCATGGTAAGGAGCCGGTTGGTCGAGAGCTCCGGGAGCGGCTCGGGCACGGCGACGTCCGCCTCCTTTGCCAGCATCAGGCGATAAAGCCGCATATGCGCGGCCTCGCGCATGTAGTCGAGTTCCTCGCGCAGGCGTTCGGCGATCTCGGCGTGGATCTCGTCGGTCGTGATGGCGCGGTCGTAGCGCTCATAGATCGACATGACGAGCTTGAGCTGGCTGAGATCGGCCTCTACCGCCGACGCCATGTCCGGATATTGGAGCTTGCAGGCGAGCGCGCGCCCGTCGAGCGCCACGGCGCGATGCACCTGGCCCAGGGACGCCGCGCGTGCCGCCTCGCGCTCGAAGCTCCTGAATTTGGCCTGCCAGTCGGGGCCGAGCTCGCTCGCCATGCGGCGGCGCACGAAGGGCCAACCCATGGGCGGCGCATTCGCCTGGAGCGCCGCCAGCTCGCTCGCATATTCCTTGGGCAGCGCCTCCGGAATGGTGGCGAGGAG
>DASVOY010000760.1:0-2806 GCA_036383115.1 Allostellaceae bacterium | reverse complement strand
CACGCGGCCGCGCGCGGCTTCGCAGGACGCGGCGATGAGATCGCGGAACTCCTCGGCATCGAGCGCATGCCCCTCGCCCGTGCTGCCGCCCGCGGCGAGTCCATGCGCCCCCTGTCCGACCAGCCAATCGACCTGCGCCTTGACGAGATCGAACCGCACCGCGCCGTCCGCGGCGAAAGGTGTGGTCATCGGTGGGATGATGCCGTGCAGCTCCATGGCCTGCCTCCCGCATGCCGGTCCAAGTCACGATACCAGTCCGAGTCACGATAGGAGTGCCTGCGACGGCGCGTCAAGGAACGCGCCCCCGCGTAGGGGATCAGTACTAAACGGACCCACGACCGCCGCAGGTCGCAAGAATGCACGCGGTCCATGCTTCTGTCGTCGTGCCCGAGCGCGCGCTGACACGCACGGCCATGAAGCATCAGGGGATTGGCGCTGACGGAACGGTGATGGCGGCGAAGATCGGGGCGGCGGCTTGCCGGGTCGCAGCGTCATCGAGATAGAGCGCGAGATTGGCCGCCGCATCGGCGGCGCAGTCCTCCGCCGTGCGCGGCGCGGGCGGCGGGGCGAGCGCGGCGAGGCGGTGCTGGCCGAGGCGCTCGGCCGCCAACTCGACCGCCTTCGCCGCCTCGTAGAGCTGGACGACGCCCTTCTGCTCAGCCGGCTTCAGCGCGCGGCGCGCGGCGCGCAGCGGTTCGATGGCGCGGCGGCGCCAGGCGGTGATCACGTCGTCGGCGCGGGCGAGATCGCCGGCGGCGATCCTGCCGCGCCCGCTGAGGCCCAGCCAGCAGAGATAGAGCACGAGGTTGACGTCGCGCCCGTGGCGGTCCTGCAGCTCGAGACAGGCAGCCGACACTCCCGGCCGGCCGTAGAAGGCCAGGGAGAACTGCCAGAATGCCTCGCCTTCGGCCTCAGCCATCGCCGAGGCAGATGCCGAGGCCCCGCGCGGTGCGCACCAGCGCGCTGTCGGGATCGACCTGCTACGGCGCGGCGATGGCCTCGCTGAGCGGCACGTCGACGACGCCGCGCTTCTGCCAGGCGACCATGCGGTCGAACTTGCCGGCGGCGACGAGGTCGACGGCATGCACGCCGAAGGCGGAGCCGATCATGCGATCGCTCCAGGTCGGCTGCGCGCCGCGCTGCACGTGCCCCAGCACGGTGACGCGGGTCTCCGCGCCGGTCATGCGCGCAAGCGCGTCACTCAGCGCGTTGCCGATGCCGCCATAGGTGACGCTGCCGCCGGAATGCTGGCGCTGCACATGCTGTCCCGTCATGTCCTTCACCGCCTCGGCGACGACAACGAGGGCGAAGTTGCGGCCCTGGCGCCGCACCTTCTCGATATGCGCCGCCACCGCCTCGAGCGAGTAGGGGATCTCGGGGATGAGGATGACGTCGGCGCCGCCGGAGATGCCGGTCGCGAGCGCGATGTGCCCGGCGTCGCGGCCCATCACCTCGAGGATCATGACGCGGTCGTGGCTCGCCGCGGTCGGCTGCAGCCGGTCGAGCGCCTCGGTCGCGACCATGACGGCGGTGTCGTAGCCGATCGAGTTCTCGGTGGCGCCGACGTCGTTGTCGATGGTCTTGGGGATGCCGACGAGGTTGAGCCCGCCCTGCTGGGCCAGGCGGCGCAGGATGGCGAAGCTGCCATCGCCGCCGATGCCGATGAGAGCGTCGAGCCCGAGCTCGCGCGCCCCGGCAATGACCTCCGCCGAGCGGTCCTTGAGGCTGCCGTCGGGCATCGGGAAGGCAAAGGGGTTCCCCTTGTTGGTGGTGCCGAGAATCGTCCCGCCCAACCGCAGGATGTTCACGGTCGCGATGCGGAGATCGAGCTCCTCGAACTCCATCGGTCGGCGCAGCAGGCCCATGGTGCCGTTGCGGATGCCGATCACGCGCCAGCCATAGCCCTGCACGGCACGGCTGACGACAGCGCGGATGGCGGCGTTGAGCCCGGCGCAGTCTCCGCCGCTGGTCAGGATGCCGATGGTCTTGGCGGGGCGGGCGGCGGGATTCGGCATGAGGCGTCTCCTTGACAATATCGCACGAATTTTGGCTGGTCGATCCGCAGTGCTCACCATCCCCGCGGGGCTTTGCTATAATGTTAACCGCTAAATGGACCAGCGATCATTTCAGTCATGGACCTCGACGTCGAAGCCCTGAAGACCAGGATCGCGGCGCTCAAGAGCGAACACCGCGACCTCGACCAGGCTATTGCCCGGATCGGCGGCGAATCGCCGTTCAACCCCGTCGATCTGCAACGCCTGAAGAAACGCAAGCTCGCGCTCAAGGACCTCATCGCCAAACTCGAAAGTCAGCTGCTCCCCGACATCATCGCCTGAACGGCGAGAACGGATCAGGCCGGGCCGGGGGAACCCGTGCGCTTACGCTTGGCCGCGTACATGGCGCGGTCGGCGGCATTGACGGCATCGTCGACCTTCTCGCTGCCGTCGAAGGAATGGACGCCGTAGGAGACGCTGAGCGGAATCTCCTGGCCTTGCCACGCCAGGGGCTTGGCGGCCACGGCGGCGGCGAGCTGGTCCGCCTTCTGCTCGGCGAGGTCCTGGTCGGTCTGCACCAGCAACACGCCGATCTCGTCGCCGCCGAGCCGGCCGACCACGTCGCTGGTGCGGACGTTCTCGATGAGGACGCGGGCGACCTGGAGCAGCGCCGCGTCGCCGGCGGCGTGGCTGAACCTGTCGTTGATCTGCTTCAGGCTGTTGATGTCGAAATAGACGATGCTCGCCGCGGTGCCATAGCGCTGGGCGAAGGACATCATGCGCGTGAGCTCGCGGATGAAGGCGCGGCGGTT
>DASVOY010000759.1:0-7880 GCA_036383115.1 Allostellaceae bacterium | reverse complement strand
CGATCGAGGTGCCCTGCCGCCGCATCGAGATGATCTTGTCGAGACCCGAGAAGGCGCCGCCGCAGATGAACAGGATGTTGGTCGTGTCGACCTGCAGGAACTCCTGCTGGGGATGCTCGCGCCCGCCCTGGGGCGGCACGGAGGCGATGGTGCCTTCCATGATCTTCAGCAGCGCCTGCTGCACGCCCTCGCCCGAGACGTCGCGGGTGATCGAGGGGTTGTCGGATTTGCGGCTGATCTTGTCGACCTCGTCGATATAGACGATGCCGCGCTGCGCGCGCTCGACGTTGTAGTCGGCGGCCTGCAGCAGCTTCAGGATGATGTTCTCGACATCCTCGCCGACATAGCCCGCCTCGGTCAGCGTCGTCGCGTCGGCCATGGTGAAAGGCACATCGATGATGCGCGCCAAGGTCTGAGCGAGGAGCGTCTTGCCCGAGCCGGTCGGGCCGACCAGCAGTATGTTCGACTTGGCGAGCTCGACGTCGTTGTTCTTGGCGCCATGCGCCAAGCGCTTGTAATGGTTGTGGACCGCGACCGACAGCACCCGCTTGGCGTGATCCTGGCCGATGACGTAGTCGTCCAGCACCTTGCAGATGTCGCGCGGCGTCGGCACGCCGTCGCGGGATTTGAGGACGGTCGTCTTGTGCTCCTCACGGATGATGTCCATGCAGAGCTCGACGCACTCGTCGCAGATGAAAACCGTCGGGCCGGCGATAAGCTTCCTTACCTCATGCTGGCTCTTCCCGCAGAAAGAGCAGTAGAGGGTGTTCTTCGCGTCGCCGCCACTGGCCTTGCTCATGGGCACTCCGTAAACGACCAGGGCGCCGCCCCGATCTCGATCACCATCTCGCCGCGCCGCGGTCCGGGTCTCCCCCGGCCGGCGTCATTACCCGCCAGTCCCGGCCGCACCACGACAGTTCCGATACGCCGGACGTCCCACAATCAAACATTATGTACCGCCCGGCGATCAATAACTAGTTAAAGATAGGGGATGATTCGCCGGTAACAACCATCCCCTCGCCGAGGGGTCACGGACGTGTCTTGTTCTCCTCCTCCCGGATCGGGCGGCTGAACATGACCTCGTCAATAAGCCCGAATTCCTTGGCTTCTACGGGCGACATGAATTTGTCGCGCTCGACCGCGGTGGCGATCACCTCGAGCGGCTGACCGGTATGCTTAACGTACATCTCGTTGAGACGGGCCCGCAGCTGGAGGATCTCTCGCGCCTGAATCTCGATGTCCGTGGCCTGGCCTTGGGCGCCGCCCGAGGGCTGGTGGATCATGATCCGGGCATTGGGGAGCGAGACCCGCTTGCCCTTGGCGCCGGCGGTCAACAGGAGCGAGCCCATCGATGCGGCCTGGCCGATGCAGACGGTCGCCACATCCGAACGGATGTATTGCATGGTGTCGTAAATGGCGAGCCCAGAGGTCACCACTCCTCCCGGAGAGTTGATGTAAAAGGCGATGTCCTTGTTCGGGTTCTCCGATTCGAGGAACAGCAGCTGCGCGCAGACGAGGCTCGCCACCGCATCATTGACCGGGCCGACGAGGAAGATGATCCGCTCCTTCAGCAGGCGCGAATAGATGTCGTAGGCACGCTCGCCGCGGTTGGTCTGCTCGACCACCATCGGCACCAGGGTATTCATATAGATCTCGTAAGGGTCCATTCTTGCACCTTCAGCTCTGGCGGCGCCGCTCAGCTCTCCTTGTGCGCCGCACGCTTTTTCGATTTCGCCGGCTTTTCCTCGTCAGTCGCCGCGGCGCCCTCCTCGTCGTCGTCCTTGAGCAGCTCACTCGGCAGGACCGAGCGGTCGTTCACGCGGGCGATCTCCAGGATGTAATCGATGACCTTGTTCTCGAAGAGGGGCGCGCGCAGGTTGTCGATCGCCCCGGGCTGGTTGCGGTAGTATTCGATCACTCGCTGCTCATGCCCGGGGAAGCGGCGAACCTCCTCGGCGAGCGCGCGGTTGATCTCCTCCTGCGTCACCGAGATATTGTTACTCCGGCCGACTTCTGAAAGGAGTAGGCCGAGGCGGACGCGGCGCTCGGCGATCGCGCGGTACTCCGCCTTGATCTCGTCATCGCTCTTGCCTTCCTCGATCTCGGCGCCTCCCGTCTCCTTGACGCGCTGGCGCTCGGCCTCGAACTGCTTCCAGATGACGTCGAACTCGATGTCGACCATACCCTGCGGCACCGGGAAATCATGCCGCTCGGCCAGCCGGTCGAGGAGCTGGCGCTTCAGCCGCTGCTGGGCGATGCCGGCATAGTCGCGCTCGATCTGCGTGCGCACGGCGTCGCGCAATGCCTGCAGATTCTCCATGCCAACCGCCTCGGCGAGCGAATCGTCGATCGGCCGCGGCAAAGGAGCGCGCACCTCCTTGATGTCGGTGGCGAAGACCGCGGTCTTGCCGGCGAGGTCGCCGGCGCCGTAATCGGCCGGGAAGGTGACGCTGAGGTCGCGGTGCTCGCCGGTTTTGGCGCCGACGAGCTGCTCCTCGAAGCCCGGCACGAAACTGCCCGAGCCGAGCTCCAGGCGATGTCCCTGGGCGCTGCCGCCGGGGACTGGCGTGCCGTCAATCGAGCCGGTGAACTCTATCACGACGACATCGCCGGTCTCGGCGGCGCGATCCACTGGCTCGTCCCTGCGCTGCTGCTTGGCGATGCGCTCGAGCGCACGGTCGATCTCCTCAGCCGGCACTTCGGGCCGGAGCCGCTCGAGCTCGAGCTGGGCGAAGTCCATCGGCACGAACTCCGGCAGTACCTCGACCGCGAACTTGTATTCGAGATCCGTTCCTTCGTTGAACGAGACGATCTCAACTTTGGGCTGCAGCGCGGGCCGGAGCTTGTGCTCGCGCATGGCCTCGCTCGAGCCGTCGTTGACCGCGCGCTCCAGCACCTCGCCCATGACCGACGGGCCATAGCGCTTGCGCAGCACGGGAAGCGGCACCTTGCCCGGCCGGAACCCGGGCAGCCGCACCTGGCGGCCGAGTTCCTGGAGGCGGCTCTCGACGCGCCGTTGGATGTCCGCGGCGCCGATCGTCACCTTGAATTCGTGTCTCAGCCCTTCGGCATTGGTCTCGGTGATCTGCATGGCTTCTTGCCTGTCTTTCGCGTGCCTCGCCCGGCCGCACGCCGCGCGATGATCGAAGATGCCGGCTGGTGCGGGCGGAGGGATTTGAACCCCCACGACTTGCGTCGCTGGAACCTAAATCCAGTGCGTCTACCAATTCCGCCACGCCCGCCCGGACACGGCGCCGCGGCCCTCCTGAAGACCCTCCGCCGCCGACGAAGGCGGGTTCATAGCATAGCGTCGGAGGCAGTGGAACAGGTGGGAAGGTGGCGCTGTCGGCACCTAAGGGTCATGCGAGGCCCCAGCCCTGCGGACAGGTGGGTTTTCTTGCTTTGAAGCGGCGGTAGAACGCTGCTCCCGTCGCGCGACCAGAATGGCGGGACTGATCCAGAGTGGCACATATGGCGGGGCATCGGACAGCAGCAGCGGAAGGAGCGCTTACATACCAAAGGTCGCGCAGGCGGCGAGCCCCACTGTCACCAGGAAGGCAAGCGCCAGGCCCACAAGCCACCGCATAGGCCTTCATACCTCACTCTTGGCGCGCGCCTCCAGACAAGCTCGCGCCGCCGCGTCGAGGATGGCATCGGCGTCGAGGCGATAGATGCGATAGAGGTCGGGAATGTCGCCGGACTGGCCGAAATGCTGGACGCCCAGGGGGTAGATCCGGTGCCGTGCCACCGCGCCGAGCCAGGACAGCGTCGCCGGATGCCCGTCGATGACGGTGACGAGGGCGGCATCCTCGGCGAGCGGGGCCAGGAGCCGTGCCACATGGCTCGTCCCGCCCTGGCGCACCCCCTCGAGCCAGCCGGCGTGGAGCCGGTCGGCCGAGGTCACGGCTAGAAGACCGGCGTCGGGAATGTCCTCGAGCAGCGCCTCGTGGGCGGCCAGCGCCTCCGGAGCAACCGCGCCGGCGTAGACAATGGCGAGCTCGGCGCCGGGCGCCGGCGGCTTCAACCAATAGCCGCCCTCGACGATCTCCGCCGCGAGATCGCTGCGGAGGCTCCGTCGCGGCTGCTCGAGGGGGCGCGTCGACAGGCGCAGGTAGAGCGAGCCGCCATCCTCCGCCTGCAGATGGGCGAAGCCCCAGCGCATCAGCACCGCGAGCTCGTCGACGAAAGCCGGCTCGAAGGCGGCGAGCCCATCCTGCGCCAGTCCGATGAGCGGCGTGCCGATCGACTGATGGGCGCCGCCCTCGGGCGCGAGCGTGATGCCCGACGGCGTCGCCACCACCATGAAGCGTGCGTCCTGGTAGCAGGCGTAGTTGAGCGCATCGAGGCCGCGGCTGATGAAGGGATCGTAGAGCGTGCCGATGGGCAGCAGCCGCACGCCGAAGAGCGGCGCCGAGAGGCCGAGCGCCGCGAGCAGCAGGAAGAGATTGTGCTCGGCGATGCCGAGCTCGATATGCTGCCCTTGCGGTGACATCTGCCAGCGCTGCGCCGAGATCACCTTCTCGTCGCGGAAGACGTCGGCGCGCTCGCGCCGGTCGAAGACGCCGCGGCGGTTGACCCAGCCACCGAGATTGGTCGACACGGTCACATCGGGCGAGCAGGTCACGATACGGCGCGCGAGCTCGCTGTCGCCGCCGGCGAGATCGTTGAGGATGCGGCCGAACCCCTCCTGCGTCGACATGCGCGCGCCGTGCGGCAGCGGCAGGGTCTCGGGCACGGCCACCGCGGGTGCAACAAGGCGACGCTCGCGCCGCGCCGCGTAGGGCACATCGGCGAGGAAGCGTTCCAGCGCCGCTTGCGGCACCGGCAAACCAGCGAAGCGGTCCCACTCGGCGCCCTCGGGCACCGCCATGGCGCGCTGGAAGCTCGCCATCTGCTCCTCGTTCATGAGCCCGGCATGGTTGTCCTTGTGGCCGGCGAAAGGCAGGCCGAAGCCTTTGATGGTGTAGGCGATGAAACAGGTCGGCAGGTCGTCTTCGGCGGCATGGAAGGCGTCCAGCACCGTCTCCATGTCGTTGCCGGCGAGATTGGTCATCACCGCGTGGAGGGCCTGATCGTCATGCGCCGCGAGGAAGGCGCGGATGCCCGGCAGATGCCCGAGATCGCCTTCGAGATGCTTGCGCCAGCCCTCCCCGCCCTTGAAGACCAGCGCCGAGTAGAGCGAGTTGGGGCAGGCGTCGATCCACTCGCGTAGCGCCCCGCCATCAGGGCCGGCAAAGGCGGCCTCCAGCCGCTTGCCGTATTTGAGCGCGACGACGCGCCAGCCCATGGCGTTGAATAGCGAGTCGATGCGGCTGAACAGGCGATCGCTTACCACCGCGTCGAGGCTCTGGCGGTTGTAGTCGATCACCCACCAGACGTTGCGCACGTCGTGCTTCCAGCCTTCGAGCATCGCCTCGAAGACGTTGCCCTCGTCCAATTCGGCGTCGCCCACCACCGCGATCATCCGGCCCGGCAGCTGCGTCTCGGGCATCAATCCCTTGAGGTGCACGTAATCCTGCACCAGCGCGGCAAAGCTGGTCACGGCGACGCCAAGGCCGACCGAACCCGTCGAGAAGTCGACGTCGTCGCCGTCCTTGGTGCGCGAGGGATAGGACTGCGCCCCGCCGAGCGCGCGGAAGCGCTGGAGCTTGTCGCGCGACTGGCGCCCCAGCAGGTATTGGATGGCATGGTAAACCGGGCTTGCATGCGGCTTCACCGCCACGCGGTCCTGCGGCCTGAGCACGTCGAGATAGAGCGCCGTCATCAGCGTCGCCACCGATGCACTCGACGCCTGATGCCCGCCCACCTTGAGCCCGTCCCGGCTTGGCCGCAGGTGGTTGGCGTTATGGATCATCCACGAGGAGAGCCACAGCACCTTGCGCTCTAGTGCCTTCAGCAGCGCCAGGCGATCGGCGAGCGACGCCTGCCGGTCCGGTGAGGATGAAGCTGCGGTGCAGGACGACGGCGCGGCCATACCAGGCTCCCGAGCGGGCCGAGGACAGGACGCGGATTATAGGCGAGAAAACGAAAGAGGGCGAACCCCCTGGAACGGGAGGTCCGGCTCGGCGAGCGGAGCGAGTTTAGGCGATCCGCTCGCGATAGGCGTCGATGAAGCTGGTCAGCGCCAGCACACGCAATGTCTCGCTGACGCAGCCAAGCGACGGCTGCTCGAAGGCGAGGGTGAAGCGGACATGCGGGATGCCGAACGGATCGGGACGGAGCTCTAGCACCGTCGCCGTCTCCGTCACGTTATCGCGGCGCCGCCGGCAGTACCGGTTGCCCGGCTGAATGTCGGTAGGAACTTCCGGCCGCCGCCAGAGGCGTGACGCCAGCTCTCGACCACTATTCAGGTGACGATTGAGAAGGTCCGAAAACATCGCGGGCCTGCGAATTCGTGTTCAATCCCGATGACCACACGCTAGACCGCAAAAGTTAATCAGAAACGAAAGACAGCACCTTTCGCCAAGGAATCGGTTCAAGTTTTAGCGGAAAAATTCGCGGTGGCGCACGGCTTGCGGCGGCGACCAGCTCAGGCTTTGGCGAGGCGGCTCATCGCCGCCGAGGCGGCGATGCGACCCTCGCCGCTGTAAGCCTCATGGTTCTCCTCGATCTCGTGCAGACGATAGAGATAGTTAATCATGATGCCGGCCGATTGCCGCACGCCCTTGGGCGAGAGGTCGGCGCACCAGTTCAGACGCTCCATCCGCGCGCCATTGGTCAGGTGGAAATGCGCCACGGGGTCGAACGCACGGCCGCGCGCGCCTTTCTCGAGCATGAGATAGCGCGCTGCGAGGCGCAGCAACGGCACGCGCAGGGCCTGCGCCACCGCTGCGTCCTCATGCCAGCGCGGGCGCGCCAGCATGCCGGTAATGCCGAGCTTGGAAAGCTCGCTGGGAAGTTGTTGCTGCAATGACTTGCGCTCGCCCGCGGTGAGGAGATCGTCGCCTTCTTCGGCGACGCGCTTCTCGAGCCAAGCGCGAAACCCTGGCACCGGGGACAGCGTGGCGAAGGTCTTGATGTGCGGCAGCTCGCGCGCGAGATCGTCGACGACGCGCTTGATGAGGAAATCGCCGAAGCTGATGCCGGCAAGCCCGCGCTGGCAGTTCGAGATCGAATAGAAGATCGCGGTGTCCGCCCCGATGGGATCGCCGACGGGCGCGGTCTCGTCGAGCAGCGACTGCACATCGTCCGACATGCCGCTGACCAGCGCCACCTCGACGAAGATCAACGGCTCCTCGGGCATGCGCGGATGGAAATAGGCGAAGCAACGGCGGTCGGCCTCGAGCCGGTTCTTGAGGTCGGTCCAGCTCCGGATCTCGTGCACCGCCTCGTAGACGATGAGCTTCTCGAGCAGCGCCGCCGGCGCATCCCAGGTGATGCGCTTCAGCTCGAGGAACCCGACGTCGAACCAGCTGGCGAGCAGCATCTTGAGATCGAGCTCGAGCCCGGCGAGCATGGCGTCGTTCCGTCCCATCGACATCAGCTCGGCCCGCATGTCGACGAGGAACTTGACGCCTTCGGGAATGCCGTTGAACTGCCTCAGCAGCTCGACGCGCGGCGGCTCGAGCGCGGCGCGCAGCTCGCGCTCGACGACGCGCCGCGCCTGCTCGTTGCCCGCATCGATAAGCCGCTCACCGAGCGCGGCGACGGCACGGTGATCGACGTCGAACTCTTCCGCTAGCAGGCGGAGGAAGCGCTCGCGCCCGGTGGCGTTGAGCGCGAGATACGTCCGGCCGAGATCGGCGGCGCGCGCCCGCGCCGAGACGGCGCCGCCGCGCCCGTCGAGGCAGGCGCGCAGCTGTGCGCGCAGATGCTCGGCGTCATCGAGCGAGAGGTCGGGCCGCGGCGCGCCGCTCAGGACGCCGCGCGCCGAGGCGGCG
>DASVOY010000758.1:0-2890 GCA_036383115.1 Allostellaceae bacterium | reverse complement strand
GCTGTTGCGCGACGCCTTCACGCCGACGCGGCCGAAGCAGCACGCCAGCCTCTTCTCAGGCCGTTACAAGCAGATGCAGCGGGTCATCGCCGCCATCGAGGAGGAGCGCGCGCATGTCGTGATCTACGGTGAGCGCGGTAGCGGCAAGACATCGCTCGCCAATATCTTCGCCGGCAAGGCGGAGGACGCCGGCTATTTCGTCCTGCGTTTCGCCTGCAATTCGGAGCTCGGCTTCGACGAGTTGTTTCGCAGCCTGCTGCGCCGCATGCCTGCGACCCTGCTCGCCGACGGCATCGGCGCCACCAGCCGCGCCGGCATCGAGAACTTCGAGCAGCTGCTGCCGGGCCATTGCGGCGTCGCCGAGCTGGTCGCCATCTTCGAGCGCATCTATGAGAAGCATGTCATCCTCATCATCGACGAATATGATCGCGTGACGGGCGAGGACACCAAGGCGAAGATCGCCGAGCTCATCAAGAACATGTCGGACGCGGCGGCGCCGGTGACGCTGGTGCTGATCGGCGTCGCCGAGAATGTGCGCGAGCTGCTCGGCAAGCATCCCTCGCTCCAGCGCACCCTCGTCACCGTGCCGATGCCGCTGATGACGCGGCGCGAGCTTGACGGCATCATCGCCGCCGGCGAGGAGAAGTCCGGGCTGCGCTTCGAGGCCTCAGTGCGCCAGCTGATCACCGACCTCGCCCAGGGCCTGCCCTATCACGCGCAGCTGATGTGCCTCTTCGCCGCGCGCAACGCCGCGCGGCGCAATTCCACCCAGATCGAGCGGCAGGATCTGCGTTACGCCGTGCAGCGTGCCGGCGAGGAGGCCGAGCCGCGCATAAGAGAGGCGTATGCCCTTGCCGTCGGTCCCCATGAGAACACCTCGTTCCGCGACGTTCTCTTCTATGCGGCGCACTGCCGGACCGATGAGTTCGGCACCTTCAGCGCCGCCGATGTCGCCGCGGCCGCCGGCCGCGCCGGCGAGGACGCGGGGGAGCCGACAGGATCAGCGCTGCTGGCGCTGCAATACCCGCTCAAGAAGCTCACCGAGCCCGAGCGCGGTGCGGTGCTCCGCCGTGTCGTCGGGCCGGGCGGGCTGCGCTACCAGTTCGGCAGCCAGATGATGCGCCACCACGTGCTCGTCCGGCAGGCCGAGCAGCGGCAGCTGATCTAGGGCAGGTCAGGCAGCGGCGCCCGCGGCGGCCCGCAGCTTGCCGAGGAGATATTCGAGGTCCTCGGCGCCGATGTCCTCGTATTGCGTCAGGATGCGCTCGAGAGTGCGCCGGCTGTGGCGCTCGAGATCCTTGTCGCCGCCGTCGAAGCCGGTCTGCTGTGCCACGCGCAGGCCGATGCGGAAGAGCTCGAGATGCTCCGCCGGCAGCTTGCAGCGCTCGTAGATCGCTTTGAACCCCAGCGGCCCCGCGTCGTAGATGAGGAGCCGCGCATTGTGCACGGGTATGTCGGCCAGCACAGCAAAGGCCGATTCGACGAAAGCGAGGTCGCCGAGGCAGATCGCGCGCACGATCAGATGCGGGGTGAGCCGACCGCTCCGATGCAGCTGCTGGGCCAATGCCAGAGAGTCGGCGGCAACCGAATCGGATGCCATCACGGTCGCTGTCGCGCGCTCGCGCGTGCCGAGCACGAGATCGCTCGCGAGATGGTCCGGCAGATCGCTGCGCTTGGCCAGCACCTCGCGCAGGCTGGTCGAGGCTGCGGCCACCAGGCGCTCGAGCACCGCGACGGGCAGCTTCGCCCGCTGCGCCATCGGCGTCTGGATCGCCTCGTCCCCGCCGTGCCGGTCGAGGACACGCTGCAAGGTCGGCTCGCCGAGCTCGGCGCCGTCGTTGCCGACGAGGGTGGCCAAGGCAAGCGGCTGGTCGGCTTCGACGATGGCGTTGGCGATGGCGGGCGACACTCGCGAGCGCGCCGCGATCGCCACCTGCTTGGTCACGCCGCCGCTGCGGATGAGGGCGAGAAGATCGTCGTCGGTCAGCACGATGGAATGGCCGAGGATCGGCAGCGACACGGCCTCCACGTCGCCGGCGAGCACCACCGCCACGTCATGCGGCAGGCGCTTGCTTTGCTTGAGTTCCTCGGACAGGGCTTGGCGCACGCGAATTGCGGCGTCCTGGCTCAAGGCGCGGAGGATGTCCTCGGCGATCGCCCGCTCCTCCGGCGTCAGGGCGCTGCCGTCCACCTCACGCGCAACCTTCGCCGCGACCTCGGCCCGCGTCTCACTCGAGGGGTCGCTGAGCAGTCGCTGCACATCCGCTGCCGATAGGGTGGTCGTCATCGTCCTGGGCGAACCTCAGCCTATGCCGATGCGACGCGCATCGACTCCCCGTATGGTGCGTCGAAGCCCTTAATGTCTGATTAACTACGGCACGCACTCGGTCCCGGCCAGTCACGCCACCTGCCGCAAAGCGAGCGTCACGCGCCGGATCTGATCCTCGATGTCGATGTCGAGCGCGGAGGTGATCTCCAGCCGTCGATCCTCAAAGACATGCACTTTGCCGCGGTGCCGGCGCCGCCAGGACATGACGGCCTCGTCCCGCTCCTGGATGAGCGCCGCCATCTGCGGCTTGAACAGCCGGAAGAGCGCGCTGATCCAGCGGTTGAGCGGCCAGGAGGGCCGCGCCAGATCGACGGCGAAGCGGTCGAGCATGGCCACGACGTCGGCCGCCGCATACCAGGTCTCGCCGGTGACCCAGCGGTTGGTGGTGAAGAGTCGCAGCGGCGCGCCGCCGGCATCCAAGCCGATGCCGATGAGATGACTCACCCGGTCGTTGTCGGCGCCCTGGTTGGGTTGCGGTGCCGGCGGCACCGCGCGGCGTTGAGCGGACGCGCCGCCGCCGCGAGCCGCTCGGCCGTCTTTGCCGTCACGGCGGCGCGACTC
>DASVOY010000757.1:0-2127 GCA_036383115.1 Allostellaceae bacterium | reverse complement strand
GAATTTGCGCGACGCGGCGCCGCCCCTGTGCAGCTTGAAGCGCACCGCGGCAGTGGCGCCCATCTCGACGGCCGTGACGCAGACCTCGCCGTCGCCCTGCGCGAAATGCGCGTCGCCGGTGGAGAACAGGGCGCCTTCCTGGAACACGGGAAGGAAGAGCTTCGCGCCCTTGGTCAACTGCTTCACGTCGAAATTGCCGCCGTTCTCGCGCGGCGGCAGCGTCCTGAGGCCGGTGAGGGCGCAAGGCCCGGCCGGTACCGCGCCGCCGGGATCGGGCGGCAACGCCATGCCGCCCTTCTCGATGACGCGCTGCTCGCGCGCCGTCCACTCCTTGAGCTTCTGCGCCGAGGGTGCCACCGCCGAGACGCCCATGAAGGGCGCGCCGGGGATGCGCACGCGCGGGATCTGCTCGGAGGTCGCCCAGCCGTCCCGGATCTTCCAATGCACGAGGAACGGCTCGGTCATCACGTCGCGCAGGAAGCCCAGCCCAGGCATGATCGCGCTGAAGGCGGTCGGCTGCGCCACGATGTCGAGGAACTCGATCTCGAGCATGTCGCCGGGCGTGGCGCCCTTGACGAATAACGGCCCGGTGAGCGGATGCACCGCGCCGACATTGATGGCGGCGAAGTCGGCGACGGTCGAACCCGGCTTGATCTGGCCGTCGAGCGCGTCGCGCGTCTCCATGACGACCTCCTCGCCCTCGCCGACCTCGATGGCCGGCGCGATGTCGGGATGGTACCGGTTGTGGCCGCAGCGCGGCTCCTCGGCGAGCGGCTTCGTCCGATCGATGCGGATCGCATGCATGACAGCTCCTCCCCGTCTGTGATCTGGGAAATTGTGAGCCAAGCCGGGCGGCGATGCAATTTTTCGGAGAGGCGCCGCTGATCGCGGCGGTGTGGATGGCGTACTACCCGGTCGAGGCGCTGTCCACGTCGAGGAAGGGGTTGGCGGCGCGGCAGCGCGCCTCGAGGCGCAGCGAGACGAAATCCGGCCGCCGGTAGAAGCCATTGAGCCAGCTCGCTACCAGGCAAAGCTCCTCGAGCCGGTCGATCTCCCATTGCGCGCAGGGCGGAAAGCGGATGCCGAAGCTCTCGCCGATCTTGCCCATGATCTCGCCGATCTGCGCATGCGTGAGGCCGAGATCGTTTTCCAGCACCGCTGTGCGGTTGAGGCGCGTCTCTTCGATCCCGTAATCGTCGCGGATGAGCTTGACGATCCACCGGAACATGTTCATCCAGTTCTTGACGTTCTCGATCGACCGTTCCATGCGACCGTCCGCCCCCAAAACCGGTCGAGAATAGGCAAAATGCCTTACGGAATTGCTAAATGATATCCGGTCCTAAGCTATTGATATAACTTGGTCTATGCGGCGGTGATTAGCATCTGTCAGCGTACCAGCCGGCTTTCGAGCCATTCCCGCAGCCGTGGCGGCAGCGGCTTGGACTTCCGCGTCGCGTCGTCCATCAGCACCATGACGCATTCCGCCGTTCCGGCGCAGATCTCGCCCTTGAAAATGCCCTGCCCGAGCCGGAAGGAGCTGCGGCCGATGGCGAGCACGCGGGTGCCGATGTCGACGATTCCGGGATAATAGAGCTCGGCGCGGAAGTCGAGCTCGAGGCGGACGATGGCGAAATTGGCGCCGGGCCCGGCGAGATTGAGGTTCTTGTCATAGAGGAACGCGACGCGGCCGCTCTCGCAGAAGGTGGCGAAGACGGCGTTGTTGACATGGCCCTGGCGGTCGGTGTCGGCATAGCGCAGCGTCACCCCCTCCCAGATGCCGTAGGAGGAGCGCTCCGTCGCGGGCGGCAGGTCCTTGCGATCGGCGGTCGCCATCATCGACTCAGTCCTGCGCCGCCTTCTGCATCGATTCGGCGACAATGCCGGACTTGATCAGTCGCTCGATCTCGGCATCGCTGAAGCCAGCCTCCCTCAGCACCGCGCGATTGGCCTCACCGAAACGTGGCGGCAAGCGACGCAAGCCCGCGGGTGTGCGCGACAGCTTCACCGGGGCGCCGACGCCGCGATACTCGCCCTCCTCATAGACCATGCCGCGGTGGAGCGTGTGCGGATGGGTCAGAACGTCGGGCAGATCCTGCACCACGCCGCAGGGCACGCTGCGGTCGAGCA
>DASVOY010000756.1:0-4554 GCA_036383115.1 Allostellaceae bacterium | reverse complement strand
AAGAACGCCGCCGTGTGACCGAGATCGGCCAGGTTCTCGATCACAGCAGCGCTTTTCTAACTGACCGCGTCGGATCCCAACCGAAACTGTGGGGTCAATTTCACCTTGGCCGTAATGGAATTGGAAATGAAGCAGTTTTTCTCAACCTCCGCCATGATCGTCCGGGCGGCCTCCAGGTCCGCCTGGGATTTCAAGACCAAGCTTGGCTGAACGCTGACTTCGGTAATCCGATACTTGCCATCGACGTTTTCCAGTAAACCTTCAGCGCCGCTTTCATAAGCCAGGAACTCTACTCGTTTGTTCTGGGCTAGCGACACAAACGTCAGCATCAAGCACGTATTGAGCGCGCCAACCAACAGCTCTTCCGGGCTCCAGACGCCCGGCTCTCCCTTGAACTCGGGAGGACTGCCGACATCCATTTGGGGTTTGCCAGGTGCCGACGTCCTGCCGCGGCGACCACCGTTCCAGACCAAGCTATTCTTATAGCGGAAGGACTTGTATGCTTTCTTTGCCTCCACGCGATCCTCCAACACTAAAGCCGTTCTGGAGACGATAGACCGTGAGGCGGCCGAGCCGCTAGCTTGCGCTGCCAGGGTGTGATGGGAGAGCCAAGCCGATGCTGCAGACATTCGACGGCGGTTGCCATTGCGGCCGCGTGCGGTTCCGCGTGACCGGTGATCTCGCACAGGCCGCCTACTGCAATTGCTCGATCTGCACGAAGAAGGGCTTTCTCCATCTCATCGTGCCGCCGGAGCGGTTCGAGCTGCTGCGCGGCAAGGACGAGCTCGCGACCTACGAGTTCAACACAAAGACGGCCAAGCATCTCTTCTGCCGGACCTGCGGCATCCATTCGTTCTATGTCCCACGATCGGATCCGGACAAGATCGATGTCAACGTCCGCTGCCTCGACGGCGTCGATCTCGCGACGCTTCGGCCGCAATCCTTCGACGGCAGGAACTGGGAAATCGCCATCGAGGGTCAGCTGGCGTGGCGATGACGAGGCGAGCGCGCCGCTTGCCTTTCTCGGCGTGCTCGTCGATATAGCGCGGGCATGGCCGCGAACATCCTGACCCTCATCGCCGCGCCGGCCGCAGCGGCCGAGGCCGAAGCGGCAGTGGAGATGGCGGCAGACGCGTTGCGGCAACTGGGTGCCCGCCTCGCCGGCCGGGACTGGCTTGCGGCCGGACTGGCCTGCGATATCCTGTTCGACGATCTCGTCCCCGATCAGGCCGACGCGGCGGCGCGCCATGCTCTCGGCGAGCATCTGGCCATTGATGTCGTGGCGCAGCCAGCGGAGGGGCGGAAGAAGCGCCTGCTGCTCGCCGACATGGAGTCGACGATCATCGAGAACGAGATGCTGGACGAGCTCGCCGACGGACTCGGCCTCAGGGCGCAGGTGGCCGAGATCACCCGGCGGGCAATGAACGACGAGATCGATTTCGCGACCGCCTTGCGCGAGCGCGTGGCGCTGCTGAAGGGATTGCCCGAGAGCGCGCTGGCAGAGGCGGGCGCGCGAATCCGCATCGCGCCCGGCGCGGACGCACTGGTGGCGACGATGGCACGGCAAGGGGCTTACACCGTGCTCGTCTCCGGCGGCTTCCGGGTCTATACCGGGCGGATCCGGCGCGAGCTCGGATTCGATCTCGATGTCGCGAACGAGCTCATTGTCGAAGGCGGCCTCATCGCCGGCACGGTGCAAGAGCCGATCCTGGGGCGGGACGCCAAGCTCGCGACCTTGAAACAGGTCGCCGCCGAGCGGGGCCTGCCGCTCGCGGCGGCGCTCGCGGTGGGCGACGGCGCCAACGACGTTGCGATGATCGACGCGGCAGGCCTCGGCATCGCCTACCACGCCCGGCCCGCGGTCGCCGCGCGCGTGCGCAGCCGCATCGAGCACAACGACCTCACCGCGCTCCTCTATATCCAGGGCTATCGTGCCGAGGAGATCGTCGGCCGCTAAGGTCAGGCCTTCGTCTGGCGCAGCAGATCGACGGCCATCGCCCCCACGGTGCCGATCCCTACCAGCAATACCGCCCACAACGTCGCAGTCCGCCAAGTGAGCGGGATCGGACCGGCGTCCCGCTGCGGGTCCGCGGCCGCCGCCCGCGCCAGCTCCAGAGCGCCGAGCTGCGCGGTGGAGATCGGCGGCGCGCGACGACCGGCGCAACGAGGGCGCGCCGGCCCGCGGTTCGCCGCCGCGACGCGGCGCGCTGCATCCTGTCAGCGCTGGGCAGTTCCCGCCGAGGCCGCGGCTCCGGTCACCCGCCAGACGCGGTTGCCGACATCGTCGGCGACGAGCAGCGCCCCGCGGCGATCGATGGCGACGCCGACCGGACGGCCGAGCGCGTTGCCGTCCTGGTCGAGGAACCCCGTCAGCACGTCGACGGGAGCGCCGGCCGGACGGCCGTCGACGAAAGGCACGAACCAGACGTCGTAGCCGCTATGCGGCCGGCGGTTCCACGAGCCGTGCTGGCCAATGAAGGCGCCGTCAGCGAAGCGCGGCCCGAGACTGCCGTCCCTGGAGAAGGTGAAGCCGAGCGAGGCGGTGTGGGACCCCAGCGCATAGTCGGGCTTGATCGCCTTGGCGACCAGGTCGGGCCGCGGCGGCTCGACCCGGTCGTCAATGTGCTGGCCGAAGTAGCTGTAAGGCCAGCCGTAGAAGCCGCCGTCCCTGACCGAGGTCATGTAATCGGGGACGAGGTCGCTGCCGAGCTCGTCGCGCTCGTTGACCGCCGTCCACAGCGCGCCGGTCTTCGGCTCCCAGCCCATGCCGTTGGGGTTGCGCAGGCCGGCGGCGAAGACCCGGTGCCCACCGGTTGCCGGGTCGACCTCCCAGATGGCGGCACGGCCTTCCTCGGCCTCGATGCCGTTCTCGGCGACGTTGCTGTTGGAGCCGACAGTCACATAGAGGCGTCGCCCGTCGGGGCTGGCGATGACGTTCTTGGTCCAGTGATGATTGATCGGACCTGCCGGCAGATCCACCACCTTGACCCCCGGCGCGGTGATCTTCGTCTGCCCCTCCTGGTAGGGGAAGCGCAGCACCGCATCCGTGTCGGCGACGTAAAGATCGCTGCCGACGAGCGCCATGCCGAAGGGCGAGTTCAGCCCCTCCAGGAAAACCGAGCGGGTCTGGGCCACGCCACGGCCGTCGGCATCACGCAGTAAGGTGATGCGGTTGGCGCTGGGGCCGCCGGCCCCGGCACGTCGCATGACCCACTGCGCGACCCAGCCCTTGATCCCTTGGCTGTCCTCCGGCTTGGGTGGAGCGTTGGTCTCGGCCACCAGCACGTCGCCGTTGGGCAGCACGTAGAGCCAGCGCGGGTGATCGAGGTTGTCGGCGAAGGCCGTGACCACCAGGCCCGGCGCGGCGACCGGCGCCGCACCGGCGGGCCAACCTTTGGCCGGCGCGATGTTGAGGGTAGGGATCAGCGTATGGCGGGGCGGCGGGAGCTTCGGGTCGGGGCCGGTCCCGGCCAGGACCGGGAGTGTCGCGTCGTCGCCGCATCCGGACAGCGTGGCCGCCGAGAGAAGCAGGATGATCGCGGCGACACGGGGCGTGCGCATGCAGCTGGTGCCTGGGGTCAGGGCGTCTTCCCGGCCAACGTGGCGGCGGTCTTCGCTGTTCCGGCTTGTTACCGACATGGGAGCGTCGCCCCCACCCTCCCCGCATACGGGGGAGGGTTGGCAGTACGCGCGTTACCCCTGGTCGATCTTGAGCGCGACGAAGCGCAAATCGCCCTGGCGGTCGACGAGCATCAGCACCGATTTGCGGCCCGCCTTCTTCGCCTCCTCGATCTTGGCGGTGATCTGCGACGGGCTCTTCACTTCCTCCTGTGCCACCTCGACGATGAGGTCGCCGGCGCGCATCCCCTTCTCCGACGCGGGGCTGTCCGCCGCGACGTCCGTCACCACGACACCCGAGGAATCTTCGGTCAGCGAGAAGCGCTCGCGCAGCTCCGGCGTGAGGTTCGCCATCGACAGCCCCAGCGCCTTGACGGCGCCGGGGATCGGCGCAGTCGGCTGCTGCTTCGGCGAGGCCGCCGCCTGCTTGTCGTCCTCGTTGAGCTCGCCGACCTTGACGTCGAAGACATGCTCCTTGCGCTTGCGCCACACCTTGACCTTGACGGTCTTGTCGATCGGCGTCTCGGCGACGACGCGCGGCAGGTGCCGCATGTCGGTGACATCCTTGCCGTCGAAGGTGAGGACCACGTCGCCCGCCTGGATGCCGGCGACCTGGGCCGGGCCGCCGTCACGCACGCTGGCGATGAGCGCGCCCTTGGGCTTGTCGAGGCCCAGGCTCTCGGCGATCTCGTCGGTGACGCTCTGGATGTTGACGCCGAGCCAGCCGCGCCGGGCATGGCCGAAATCCTTGAGCTGCTCGACCACGGGCTTGGCCAGATTGGCGGGGATGGCGAAGCCGATGCCGATGGAGCCGCCGGAGGGCGAGTAGATGGCGGTGTTGATGCCGATCACCTCGCCCGCCATGTTGAACATCGGCCCGCCCGAGTTGCCGCGGTTGATCGAGGCGTCGGTCTGCAGGAAGTCGTCATAGGGCCC
>DASVOY010000755.1:0-2930 GCA_036383115.1 Allostellaceae bacterium | reverse complement strand
CAACGATCCGACGCTCAATTCCTTCGTCGCCGGCGGCCAGAACCTGTTCATGAACAGCGGCACGATCCTGCGCAGCGAGAGCCCCAATCAGCTCATCGGCATCATCGCCCACGAGACCGGCCACATCTCCGGCGGCCATCTCGCGCGCACCGACGAGGCGCTGCGCCACGCGACGATCCAGAGCATCATTGCGCTCGTCGTCGGCGCGGCGGCCGCGGCGGCGAGCGGCAATGGCGGCGCGGGTGCAGCGGCGATCCTCGGCGGCTCCACCATGGCGCAGCGCTCCTTCCTGCAATTCTCGATCACGCAGGAAGCGTCGGCCGACCAGGCGGCCCTCACCTACCTCGACCGCACCGGGCAATCCTCGCGCGGCCTGCTGCAGTTCTTCGAGATCCTGCAGCAGCAGGAGCTGCTCTCGGCGGCGCACCAGGACCCCTATATGCGTACGCATCCGCTGACGGCGCAGCGCGTCGAGTACCTGCGCGAGCACGTCCGGCATTCGCGCTTCTCCGACGCGCGCGATCCGCCGGAATGGATCGAGATGCACAAGCGCATGAAGGCAAAGCTGGCGGCGTTCCTCGGCTCGCCGCCGCCGGTGCTCGCCGGGATCAGGCCCGACGACAATTCGGTGGCGGCGCGCTACGCCCGCGCCATCGCCTATTACCGCGTTCCCGACCTCAAGCACGCCGTGCCGCTGATCGACGGACTCATCCAGAACTACCCGAACGACCCCTACTTCCGGGAGCTCAAGGGCCAGATGCTGTTCGAGAACGGCCGCATCGGCGAGGCGGTCGCGCCCTATGAGCAGGCGGTCAAGCTCGATCCCCAATCGGCGCTGCTGCGCATGGAGCTCGCGCAGGTGCAGCTTGAGACCAACGACCAGGCGCTGGTCCCCAAGGCGCTCGCCCATCTCAATGATGCCGTGCGCTTCGAGGACCGCAATCCCGAGGCCTGGCACTTCCTCGCCATTGCCTATGGCCGCAGCAACAGCATCGGCATGATGGCGCTGGCGCTGGCCGAGGAGGGCATCGCTAACGGCGATTACGGCCAGGCGCGCCAGCAAGCGGCGCGCGCGGTCAAGCTGCTTCCCGCCGGACCGGCGAAGCAGCGGGCGCTCGATATCCAGGACGAGGCGAAGCGCGAGGGCAAGCCTTAGCGGCCCTGGTGCCGCAGCTCTGGCGAACCGGTTGTACTGCCCCGCCGGCTGACGCATCATCCCGTGGTTGCCGCCCATCCAGCGCCAAGGTGCTCCTCATGCCTGCATTTTGTTTCCGCCTCGCCGCCCTGCTCCTCCTTGCCGCGGGACTCGCCGCGCCGGCCCAGGCGGCCGACCCGCTCACCCCCGAGCAAAAGGCGGCGGTCGAGCAGGTCATCCATGACTACTTCCTCAAAAATCCGGAATTCATGGTCGAGGTGCTGCACGCGGCCGAGGCGAAGCTCAGGCAGGAGAAGGCCGAGGATGCGCGCCAGGCAATCGTCGCCAACCGCGGCGCGCTCATGGCCGATGCGACCTCGCCGGTCGGCGGCAATCCCGAGGGCGACGTCACCATTGTCGAGTTCTTCGACTACCGCTGCCCCTACTGCAAGCAGGTCGAGCCGGCGCTCGAGGCGCTGCTCAAGGAGGACCCCAAGATCCGCATCGTCTACAAGGAGTTCCCCGTGCTTGGCGCGGACTCGGTCTATGCCAGCCGGATGGCGCTCGCGGCGCTGAAGCAGGGCAAGTACGACATCTTCCATCGCGCGCTGATGGGGACCAAGGGGCAGATTACCCAGGACGTCATCCTCAAGGTCGCCGCCACCGCCGGCATCGACATCGCCAAGGCGAAGGCCGAGATGTCCGCGCCCGACATCCAGGAGATCATCAAGCGCAATTATGCTTTGGCCGAGGCGCTCGACATCAACGGCACGCCGGCCTTCATCGTCGGCGACGTGCTCATCCCCGGCGCCACCGACATCAGCGGCCTGAGGAAGCTCGTGGCCGACGCCCGCAAGTCGGGCTGAGCGCGACCCGCCGGAGAGCACGCGCATGAGCGCCGATCGTGGCATGCTGCTCGAGATCGCCCGCGCCGCCGCCTTGGCGGCAGGCGCCGCGATCATGGAGGTCTACGCCGGGGATTTTTCCGTCGAGCGCAAGGCGGACGACTCGCCGGTCACCCGCGCCGACCGGCGCGCCGAGGCGATCATCCTGGAGCGGCTCAGGGCGGCGGCGCCGGACATTCCCATTATCGCCGAGGAGGAAGTCGCCGCCTATGGTCTGCCCGCCTCAGCACCGCCCCGCTTCTGGCTGGTCGACCCGCTCGACGGCACCAAGGAGTTCATCCGCCGCAACGGCGAGTTCACGGTCAATATCGCGCTGGTCGAGGGCGACGGGCCCGTGCTCGGGATCGTCCATGCGCCGGTCCCGGGCGTGACCTATGCCGCATCCGGCACCGCGACGCGCCAGCACGGCAGCGAGGCGCCACGGCCGATCGCCGCGCGGCCCGTTCCCGCGCGCCGCGCCGTCATCGTCCACAGCCGCTCGCATGCCGATGAGCAGCGCCTCGCCGCCTATGCCGCTGAGCACCCCGAAGCCGAGCGCCGCGTCGCCGGCAGCTCGATCAAGTTCTGCCTGATCGCCGCGGGCGAAGCCGATCTCTACCCGCGCTTCGGCCCGACCTGCGAATGGGATACCGCGGCCGGCCAGGCCGTGCTCGAGGCCGCCGGCGGCGCAGTCACGACGCTCAATGGCGCCCGTTTGCGCTACGGCAAGCCCGGCTTCCTCAATCCCGACTTCATCGCCCGCGGACGGTCCTAGAAACCGAAGCGGAAACCTGCGGTGATAGTGTGGACGAGCAGCTGAGCGGTGATCGGCGTGCCCGTCAAAGTCAGACCTCCCACGGATACTTGGTCGGAGCTGCGTATTTCCCCGAGATCGAGGTATTTGTACATAA
>DASVOY010000754.1:0-3916 GCA_036383115.1 Allostellaceae bacterium | reverse complement strand
CGAGCGGCTCGGCGCCGCCGCGCGCGCTCGTCGCCAAGCTCGAGCGCGACTACGGCGTCGAGACCATGCAGGCCTGGGGCATGACCGAGGCGCTGATGGCGACGAGCTGCTCGCTCAGGCCCGGCAACGGCGATCTGCCCTTCGAGCAACGCCTCGATTACCGCATGAAGTCCGGCCGCGGCCTGTGCGGCGTCAAGACCCGCATCGTCGACGACGAGGACAACGAGGTGCCGCGCGACGGCAAGGCGTTCGGCCATCTCCGCGTCAAGGGACCGTGGATTGCGTCCGGCTACTTCAAGGGCGAAGGCGGCAACGCGCTCGACGATGAGGGCTGGCTCAAGACCGGCGACATGGCGACGATCGACGCGCAGGGCCATGTCCTGCTCACCGACCGCTCGAAGGACGTGATCAAATCGGGCGGCGAATGGATCAGCTCGATCCAGCTCGAGGACGCGGCACTCTCCCATCCCGACGTGCTGCAGGCGGCCGTGATCGCCGTGCCACACCCGAAATGGCAGGAGCGGCCCCTCCTCCTCGTCGTACCCAAGGCTGGCGCGCGGCTGAGCGAGGCTCAGCTCCTCGATCACCTTCGCCCGAAGGTGGCGAGCTGGTGGCTGCCCGACGCGGTCGAGTTCGTCGACAAGTTCCCGATGACCGCCACCGGCAAGGTGCACAAGCTCACGCTGCGCCAGCAATTCCGGGATTACGACTTAGCTGGAAGAGAGCGCATGGCGGCGCAGCGCGGCTTGTGACCGGCGAAGCCACCGGCTCTGATCGACGCCGTCAGACCCGGAACTTGTACTCGACGCCGGGACGCCGCTCGATATCCGGCGGAAAGTTGGCGCGCTTCTCGGCAACATAGACGTCGTGATGATCGCCCTCGGCGGCGGCATTGTAGGTCAGGTAGAGGATGCGGCGCTGGTGCTCCGTCAAATTCGGCTTCGATGCGTGCGGCGCGTAACTGTCGAAGAAGAGGACGTCACCGGGCTCCGTCGGCACCGGCACGAGGGCGAAGCTCTTCATCTCGGCCGCCGTCAGCGGGCGCCATTCCTCGCCGATCAGCCCGGCGAAGCGTGGAGCGTCGGCCATTTCCAGGCAGCCATTCTCGATCGTTGCGCGGTCGATGGTGACGAGCGCGGTCACGAACAGCTTGGCATAGCGCGACCAGCCGGCCTGCTGATCCTGATGCGGCTCGAAGCCAGCGCCTCCCGGCATCTTGAAATTGATCTTCTCCTTGAACAGGCGGGAGGGTCCGCCCAGGAGCTGGTCGACCGCCTCGCGCAGCCGACCGGCACGCACGAAGACATCGAACTCGGCATGGAACGGGCAGAAATTCTCGATCCGCTGGATCACGCGCGATCCCGGATCGACCAGGCTCGGCTCGCGGTAGACCATGTGCCGGCCCGGTTCTTCCGGCAGGGCCACGAGCTCGTCGGTCCAGCGCGCGAGCGCTTCAACCTCGGCCGGTGCGAAGAACCCGCGGGCCAGCAGCCAACCGGACTTGCGGTAGGCCGCGAGATGCTGCAACGAGAGCGGGCCCGGCGATCCCACCCGATCGGCGGCTCCGTGCTTCGCGCCGGCAATGTCAAGCATGCGCCACCTCCTGGAGCCGTGGCAGGATTTCCTGTCGGGCACGGGCAACGTCAACGTCGAAGTCGATCTCGGTCCAGGGCAGGTCGCTGACGTCCTCGTAGCCGAAGCGATCGGGATGCGCGAGGATGAGGTCGCGGATCGCGGCTTCGTACTCGGCCGCGCCCCGTCCGCCTTCGACATAGGCCGCGACGCGCTCGGCGAGCGCCGCCGCCATGCCCGCGGAAAAGCGGAAGAAGCCCACGGACTCGCCGTGCCGGTCATACGCGTGCTCGGGCTTCTTGGCGAAATCCACGATCACGCCGTCGCGCAGGCAGATCTTGACCGGCTCGTCGCCGGGCTCGATCGCCTGGTCGAAGAGGAGCGCGTTCTCCGGCGCGGCCGCGAGCAGGCGGGCGATCATCCGCCGGTCATAGAGCACGTCGCCGTCCATGAGGAGCACGCTTGCCTCCGCCGCAAGCCGTGCCCGCTGCGCCCACAGCGAGACGACGCTGCCCTCGCGATAACGCGGATTCTCGATCAGCATGACACGGTCGATGACGCCGATACGCGCAAGCTCGCTGCGGATGAGGTCGGCGCGATGGCCAACGGTGATCGCGATGTCGGTCACGCCGTTGGCATTAAGCGCCGCGATGTGGCGCTCCAACAGGGTCTTGCCGCCGAACTCGAGCGTCACCTTCGGCGCCGTGTTGCCGAGCCGCCGGCCGACGCCGGCAGCGAGGATGACGGCGGCGATTTTTCCCGGCGGCGCGGTCGAGCGTTGCATGGCCATTGCATCAGCCTCTGGCGAAGGATCGATTGGCGGAGTTGGCTGCCGGCCCTGCCCCCAGGCCCAGCTCGGCCATGATCTCGCCCACCGCTGCCACCAGCCGCTCGAAATCGGCCGGCTCGAGGTTGCCGATGCAGCCAATGCGGAAGCTGTCGGCATCAGTGAGTTTGCCCGGATAGATCACGAAGCCGCGCGCCGCGAGGGCCGAATAGAACCGGTCGAAGCGGAAGCGGGGATCTTGCGGCGACCGGAACGTAGCGATGATCGGCGCCTGCACGCTGCCGTCGAGAAAAAGCTGGAATCCCAGCCGCACCATGCCTTCCGCCAAGGTCCGGAAATTAGCAGCGTAACGCGCCCCGCGGGCGGCGCCCCCGCCCTCGGCCTCGAACACGCGCAGCGCCTCCACCAGGGCGGCGACGACCTGAACGGGCGGCGTGAACCGCCATTGGCCGTTCTTCTCGAAGCCGCGCCACTGGTCGTGGAGATCGAGGCTGAGCGATGGGGCTACGCCCTTGGCGCGCCCGATGGTCCCCGCTTCGACCAGCGCGAACGCGATGCCCGGCACGCCCTCGAGGCACTTGTTGCTCGACGCCAGCACCGCGGTGATCGGCGTCGCGCGCAAATCCAGGGGCAGCGCGCCGAAGCTGCTCATCGCGTCGACGATGAACGCCCGCCGGTGTCGCGCCACCACCGCGGCGACCTCGCCGAGCGGGTTCAACAGCCCGGTCGTCGTCTCGCAATGGATCAGCGCGACATGCGTGATCGCCGGGTTTTCCGCGATCGCGCGTTCGACCGCGGCGGGCTCGACCGCCTGATGCTCGGGCCAGCGCAGCGCCTCGACCCTGCGGCCGAGCCGCCGCGCGATTTCGATCATGCGCTCGCCATAGGCGCCGTTGGCGAGCACGAGCAGCATGTCGGACGGGCCGACCAGGGTTCCAATCGCGGCCTCGACGATGAAGGTGCCGCTGCCCTGCAGCGGGATCGCGACGTGGCTGCCCTGGCCGAAAGCGACGTCGAGCAAGCGGCGACGCAGCTCGGCGGTCAGGGCGATGAAACCGGGCTCGCGCGAGCCCCAGTCGTCGAGCATCGCCCGACGCGTCTCGACCCGCGTCGTGAGCGGTCCCGGGGTGAACAAGAGAGGCGCTTGGGCCATGGCATCGCTCCTTAATCGGCTGCCTCGGCATCGCTCTGCCGGCTCATGAGCCGCCGCAGACGCCAGCCAGTGAGCAACATCATGAACGTCGCGCCGCAGCAGGCGGCGACAAGGAGCTGCACATTCCAGCCGAGCCAGATCATCGGCGTGAGCAGGTAGAGCAGATCGTCGGGATCGAAGCCGAAGGCGCCGGAATAGGCCTTGGCCGCCGGTCCCTCGAGACGCTCGAGTAACTCCGACCAGTAGCCGCAGACATAGAGCGCCGCCCCCGTCATGAGGCCAAGCGCGACCGCGGCCTGGCCCAGTGCGGAATGATGAAGTCCGATGCCGAGCGCGACAAAGAAGCCGGAATTGACGAAATTGTCGACAAAGTAGTCGTAGAGGTGCCCGCGCGGCGTCGACAT
>DASVOY010000753.1:0-2161 GCA_036383115.1 Allostellaceae bacterium | reverse complement strand
CCGGCGCCGTCGCCGAACAGCACGCAGGTGCCGCGGTCCTCCCAGTCGAGGATGCGCGAGAAGGTCTCGGCGCCGATGACCAGCGCGGTGCGCGCCTGGCCGCTCCTGATGAAGTTGTCGGCGACGGAAAGCGCGTAGATGAAGCCCGAGCATACCGCCTGGACGTCGAAGGCGGCGCCGCGGGTCATGCCGAGCCGCGCCTGGACTTTGGTCGCCGTCGCCGGGAAGGTGTTGTCGGGCGTCGCCGTCGCCAGCACGATGAGGTCGAGATCGGCGCCCTTCATCCCCGCCGATGCCAGCGCCCGCTCGGCGGCGCGCAGCGCGAGGTCGGAGGTGAGCTCGCCCGGCGCGGCGATGTGGCGCTGGTGGATGCCGGTGCGCTGGACGATCCACTCGTCGGAGGTGTCGAGCCTTGCGGCCAATTCGGCATTGGTGACGATGCGCTCCGGCAAATAGGCGCCGCAGCCGATCACTTGCGCGCGGAAATTCATGATCTCAAAGGGCGGCCGATTGCGGCTTGTCCAGGGGGGCTTGCAAGGCGTTGAGGCGGGCGACGCCGTCACGGATCTTGTCGAGGAATCCGTTTACCTTCATGTCAACGGCGACGCCGATCGCATTGGCGAACCCCATCGCGTCGGCGCCGCCATGGCTCTTCACGCAGATGCCCTGGAGCCCGAGGAAGACGGCGCCGTTATAGCGGCGGGGATCGAGCCTGTCGCGCAGCTTCTTGAGCGCGCCAGCGGCAAACGCATAGCCGATCCGTGCCGAGAGCGAATGCTTGAAGGCCGAGCGCAGGAACTCGGCGTAGAGCTTTGCCGTCCCCTCGGCGGTCTTGAGCGCCACGTTGCCGGTGAAGCCGTCGGTCACCACCACGTCGACGGTGCCGGCGCCGATGTCGTTGCCCTCGATGAAGCCGTGGAAGCGGATCGGCGAACCGGCGCCGCGCAGCCTGGCGCCCGCGCCGCGCACGGCATCGTTCCCCTTGAGATCCTCGGCGCCGACATTGAGCAGCCCCACCGTCGGCTGCAGCAGCCCGAGCACGGTCCGAGCGAAGACGTCGCCCATCAGCGCGAATTGCACGAGGTTGTCGGCATCGCATTCGACATTGGCGCCGAGATCGAGCATGACGCTCTCGCCGCGCCGGGTCGGGAAATAGGTGGCCATCGCCGGCCGGTCGATCCCCGGCAGCATCTTGAGCGCGAACATCGCCATGGCCATGAGGGCGCCGGTGTTGCCGGCCGAGACGACGCAGTCGGCCTCGCCCTCGGCTACCGCGTCGATCGCGAGCCGCATGCTCGAGCGCCGCCCGGTGCGCAGGGCGATGGAGGGTTTCGCATCGCCCGTCACCACGTCGTCAGTGTGATGAATCGTCGCGCGCTGCGCCAGGCGCGGCAGCTTGGCAAGGATCGGTTGGATCCGGCTCTCGACGCCATAGAGCAGGAACTCGACCTGCGGGAAGCGCTGCAACGCGATGTTCGCGCCCTTCACCACCATGTCGGGCGCGCGGTCGCCGCCCATGGCGTCCAGTGCGATGATGACCCGCTCGCTCAAGCGCGCCGGACCCGGCCGGGACGGCTTACGCCGTCTCCGCGGTCGCCACCACCTCGCGGCCGTCATAATGGCCGCAGGCGCCGCAAACGTGATGCGGCCGCTTCATCTCGCCGCAATTCGAGCACTCGACGTAGCCAGCCACCTTGAGGGCATGGTGCGACCGGCGCATGTTGCGGCGCGACTTCGATGTCTTCTTCTTCGGAACTGCCATGGAACCAACTCGATAAAGCGCCCGTAAGGGCCGAAGCCGCAGGTAAGTAGCGAAAAACCCGCGCACAAGCAATCGCAATGGCTATAGCGGATTATGGTTACCTTAGGATTAACGCGTTTTTCGCCACTTGGCGAGGGCCGCGAAAGGCGAGGCCAAGCCTTCCTGCGGGGCCTCGGCGACAGCTCCGGGCGCACGCGGGTAAGGGTCGAGGGCCAGCGAAAGCTGCTGGGCGACTACCTCGCCGATGTCGAGAAGCCTGTCCGGAAGTGGCTCGACCAGCTCGACCTCGCCGCTCAGGACCACCTCCTCCGCTCCCTCCTCCTCGGCAGCACCATAGAGCAGCGCGAAACTGTCCTCGACCCGCGCGGCCACCGGCTCGAGCGTCACGACGCAGGCCTG
>DASVOY010000752.1:0-2700 GCA_036383115.1 Allostellaceae bacterium | reverse complement strand
CGGCGAGATGTAGCCGCGCGAGACGCTGATCGGCGCCGACACCGGCGAGTTGCGCGACATCCTTGGTCGCTATCGCCGCTCGCTCTATCCGGACCGCATCGCCATGGACCGCGCGGCCGAGGATCGCGTCGCGGAGTCGCTGAAGGAGGCAGGGCTGCTCAAGTCGGATTTCGACGCGAGCGGTCTCTACGACACCTCGATCGCCGGAGGCTGAGTGCTTCGCGTCGACGGGCTCTCGATCGCCTATGACGGGACGCCCGTCCTCGAAGGCGCAAACCTCCAGATCGAGGCCGGCAGCTTCGTCAGCCTGGTCGGGCCGTCCGGCTCGGGCAAGAGTAGCCTCTTGCGCGCCATCATGGGATTGCAGCGCCCATTGGCCGGGCGCATCGAGACCGCTCTCGCCCCGCGCGACATCGGCATGCTCTTCCAGGACGATGCGCTGCTGCCCTGGCGCAGTGCGGCGGAGAATGTCGCGCTGGGGCTGAGGCTTCGCGGCGAAGGCCGGGGGCCCGCCATGGCCGAAGCGGAAAGCTGGCTGACGCGGCTTGGCCTCGCCGGCTTCGGCGACCGCTATCCGCGTGCGCTCTCTGGCGGGCAGCGGAAGCGCGTGGCGCTGGCCCAGGTGCTGGCGCTGAAGCCGCGGCTCCTGCTCATGGACGAGCCTTTCGCCTCGCTCGACGCCATCACCCGCGCCCGCGTCACGCAGGACCTGCTCGCGCTCGTCGAATCCCAGCGGACGACCGTGCTGTTGGTCACTCACGATCTCGAGGAGGCACTGGCGCTCTCCGACGTAGTTTATCTCCTCTCGCGCGGGCCGCGCGCCCGCATCTCGCAGCGCTACACCGTGCCGATCCCGCGCCCGCGCGACGTAGTGAAGGCGCGTACCCACCCCGCCTTCGCGCCGCTGCTCGAATCGTTGTGGCAAGATCTCTCGCGCGAGGTCGTGGGCGAGACGGTGGCGGCGTGAGGCGTGTGCGCGACCAGGCGTGGCTCCGCCAGCTCGCGGCGCTGGCCGTCGTGTTGGCGCTCTGGGAGGCGGCGGCGCGCGCCGGGTTGCTGAACCCGCTCTATGTCCCTGCGCCCTCCGCGGTGGCAGCGGCGCTGATCGAGCTGTTCGGCAGCGGCACGATCTGGCCGCATCTCGCCGCGACGTTCAGCGCGGCGGTCGCGGGCCTGCTCCTCGGCCTCGCCGTCGGCACGGTGCTCGGCATCGCCGCGGCGCTGGTGCCGTTCGTCGCCGAGATCATCGAGCCCTTCATGATCCTGCTCAACGCGATCCCGCGCGTGGTGCTGGCGCCGCTCTTCGTCATCTGGTTCGGCATCGACCTCGGCTCGAAGGTGGCACTCGCCTTCATCCTGGTGGCGGTGCTGATCTTCTTCACTGTCTATACCGGCATCCGGCAGGTCGACCGGCGCCTGGTGGAGCGCGTCGTTACGCTGGGCGGCGGGCGGCGGGCGCTACTGCGCGAGGTTTATCTCCCATCGCTGGTCGCCTGGCTCCTGGGCCAGCTCAAGGTCGCGGTCGGCTTCGCCTTCACCGGCGCGGTGGTCGGCGAGTTCGTCGCCGCCAGCCGCGGGTTGGGCTATCTCCTCTCCTTCGCGCAGAGCACCTACAACGCCGCGCTGATGCTGGCGCTGGTCCTGCTCATCGTCGGCTTCGTGCTGCTGATCTTCGCGCTGGCCGGAAGGCTCGAGCGCCGGTTGCTGCGCTGGCGCAGCTAGCTCTGCGCCTTCTCCGCCTCGAGCTTCTCGACGAGGCTCGGCAGCACGCGCAGATCATAGCCCTTGACCGCTGCCTCGGCGACGAGCTTGAGTGGGCTCTCGTCGTTGAAGATGGCGCGGCTCGCCGCCCACATCAGGTAGCAGCGCGTGCCGCTCCGGCAATGCGCCAGCACCGGCTTCGGGCTGCGCAGCAGCATTTTCTCGAACTCCGCCACCTGCGCGCGGGTGATGTTGCCAGTCACGATCGGCTGATAGCGATACTCGAGGCCGCGCTTCTTCGCCTCGGCCTCGGCCTCGCTATGGTCGAGCTGCCCCGGCTCCTCGTTGTCGGGCCGCTGGTTGATGATGGTGCCGAAGCCCTGTTTGGCGATCTCGGCGACGTCGGCCTTGCTGATCTGGCCGGCGACGCTCAGGAACTCGTTGATCTGCGTCGGCTGCATTCTTCGCCTCCGTTATGGATATCGCCATCCATAGCACGGCCGGCAGCGGCGCGCACGATGTGTGCGGCTTAGCCGGTGATGGCGTCGCTGGTCACGCGCTCGACGCCCGCCGCCGCCATCTTGCGCATGGCGTCGGCGAGCGAGCCGTCGAGGTCGATGGCGCGGCAGCCATCATCGATCAGCACGGCGGCGAAGCCTTCGCGCCTGGCATCGACCGCCGAGTAATGGACGCAGAAATCGGTGGCGAGGCCGACCAGGAAGACCCGCGTGAAGCCGCGCTCGCGCAGATACCCGGCAAGCCCCGTCGGCGTCCGATGGTCGTTCTCGTAAAAGGCCGAATAGGAATCAACCGCTCGGCGGTAGCCCTTGCGTACCACCGTCTCGGCGCGCGGCAGATGCAGAGCGGGATGAAACGCGGCGCCGGCCGTGTCCTGCACGCAATGGTCGGGCCAGAGCGTCTGGGGACCGTATGCCAGCGGGATGGTTTCGAAGGGCTTGCGGCCGGGATGGGCGCTGGCGAAGGACCCGTGACCCGTGG
>DASVOY010000751.1:0-2029 GCA_036383115.1 Allostellaceae bacterium | reverse complement strand
CGCCCACCGCCGCGGCCGCCCAGCACGCCACGGACCACTCCGGGAAATTGCGCATGGCGATCGCGACCCGATCGCCCTTGCGGATGCCGTAGCGCTCGGCCAGCGCCCGCGCGAGGGCGGCGCAGCGCCGGTAATGCTCGGCATGGGACAGGCGCTCATTCTCGTAGACGATGAAAGGCAGATCGCCATGGGCGCGGCTCGCCTCGAGCACGGCGCGCAGCGAGGGCGGCGCGTTCTTCCACACGCGCGTGCGGACGCCGAAAATGTCCTTCTCTTCCATCTCGAAAGGCGCGCCCGGCGCGGTCAGCGCCGCGACGGCCTCGGCGATCGACAGTCCCGCCACGTTTCCGTCCCGCTTTGTTCTCTCCGGCCGCGTCAGGCGCGGCTCGCCGAGCCTAGTGGAACTCGGCCGATGCGCCAACCCAGGAGCCTGCCCAGGGGATGGCTGCGCTGCGAATCCGGCTGGAGGGGCCGGCCTTATGCCGCCCCTACGCTGGCCGGCATCCGGCTGGCGCCGGTCGCGGGCTCGCCGACGCTGATCGACGCCGGCAGGTGGATGGTGAAGCAGGAGCCGCGGCCGAGCTCGCTCCGGGCCGTGATCTCACCCCCCATCAGGCGGCAGAGCTTCTGGCTCAAGGCGAGGCCCAGCCCGGTGCCGCCGTATTTCTGGCCGATGAGCGGCCCCGCCTGGGTGAAGTTGTCGAACAGCTTGGCGAGGTTCTCCGGGCTTATGCCGATACCGGTGTCGCGCACGGCGATGCTGAGCCAGTCGCCCGACGCCCGGCGCTCGCGCGCCAGGGTCAGCGTGATCCGGCCGTTCTCGGTGAACTTCGCGGCGTTGCCGAGCAGGTTCAGCACCACCTGGCGCAGCTTGGTGGCGTCGCTGACGATGACGCCGAGATCGGCCCCGCGCTCGATCGCCAGCGTGTTGCCCTTGCTCGCAATGAGCGGTTGGCAGGTTTCGACAATCTCCTCGGCAAAGCGGGCGAGATCGATCTGGCCCGCAAGCACCTCCATCCGGCCGGCCTCGATCTTGGACAGGTCGAGCACGTCGTTGACCAGCGACAGCAAGTGCCGTCCGGCGCCGTTGATGCGGCGCAGATCGGCGATCTGCTCATCGCGCCCGTCTCGCTCGGCGTCCTCGAGCAGCATCTCGCTGTAGCCGATCACCGCGTTCAGCGGCGTGCGCAGCTCATGGCTCATGTTGGCGACGAATTGCGACTTCGTCAGGTTGGCTTTCTCGGCCGTTTCCTTGGCCACCTGCAAGCCGCTGACCAGGGCCGCATTGTCGAGCTGCAGCCTGATCGTCCGGGCGATGCTGCGGTTGAAGCCGCGAGCCGAGGCGAGAATCAACGCGATATAGGCGAAGGTGACGCAGCCGAAGAGGATCGACGGGACGCCGCCATGCCAGAACGAAGCGGCGGCGATCGGCAGAGCGCATCCCAGGACATAGCCGCGATGGGCCGGCAGGTAGGCGGAATAGAAGATCGTGCCCGACGCCAGCATGCTCGCCAGGATAAACAGGATGATGCCGCGGATCTCCATGTCGGAGACCATGTAGAAGCTGATACCGAAGAGACCCCACAGCGTGCCGCTGGTCGTCACGGCGGCGGTCAGCGGCCACACCCACCGCAACACCTGGTCGTCGTCGTGAGCGATGCGGCGAAAGCCCCGCCACAGGACGAAGCGCAGGGCGGTGAGGCCGAGAATTCCTGCCGCCCAGATCAGCAGCGGCTCGCGGTCCATGTAGAGCCACAGTATGGCGATGGCGAACGCGGCGGTAAGGGCCGCGCCCAGCAGCGTGACCGGCGACGTCGCGATGAGCCGCAACTCGGTCGCCCGAATATTGTCTTCCCGGACTGCCACCAAAGGAACTCTCCTGAGGGCCGGCATCGATCGGCCAGGCCGATGCCGCCACCAGCTTCGGCCGCCGTTGGATAAAGAACCTTTAATTCTGTCTGACTGGAGCGTCGTCCGGCAGTCTTGAGGCCGTTATCGGCTCGCCGCCATGGCGGCATCGCCGAGGGGC
>DASVOY010000750.1:0-3215 GCA_036383115.1 Allostellaceae bacterium | reverse complement strand
CCTTCACCGCGGCGACCATGGAGGCGATGCTCGACCAGGCCGCGCGCGCCTATGTCAATCATCCCCGCGGCGCCCGCGTCGCCGACGGACGGCTCTGCGTGTCGTCGATCTATCTCTGGTACAAGCCCGATGTCGGCGGCGACGACGCCGGCGTCATCGCCCATCTCCGCCGCTACGCCGCGCCGCCGCTGGCGGACGCGCTCGCGCCGATCGCCGCGATCGCGGGCGACCAGTACGACTGGTCGCTCAACGATGCGAAAATGCTTTAGGCCGGCGGCGCCACGGCAGCCGGCGCCTGCTGGCCGGACCGCTGCTCGGCCGGCTTCGCCGCATGGGCAAGGTTGCAGGCCGAGGTCACAAGAGCGATGTGCGAGAGCGCCTGGGGAAAATTGCCGACCAGCCGCGCGGTCCGGGGATCATACTCTTCGGATAGGAGCCCGACATCGGTGCCGAGCGCCAGCAGCCGTTCGAACAGCCGCCTCGCGTCGTCTTGCCGTCCGAGCAGCACGAAATTGTCGACCAGCCAGAAGCTGCAGGCGAGAAACGCGCCTTCGCCTCCCGGCAAGCCGTCGTCGGCCTCGCTCGTATCGTAGCGCCGGACGAAGCCATCGGCCATGAGATGTCGCTCGATCGCCTCGACGGTGCCCCTGATCCGCGGATCGCTCGGCGGCAGGAAGCCGACGAGGGGCAGGAGCAGCACGCTCGCATCGAGCTGTCGCGAGCCGTAGGACTGGACGAAGGCGCCGATATCGGGATTGAAGGCCTTGCGGCAGACCTCCTCGTGAATCCTTCTGCGCAGCGCGCGCCAGCGCTCCAGCGGCCCTTCCAGCCCGAACCGCTCGGCGCTCTTGATGGCGCGGTCGAAGGCGACCCACACCATGGCCTTGGAATGGGTGAAATGCCGCGGCTCGCCGCGCATCTCCCAGAAGCCGCTGTCCGGCTGCTCCCAGATGTTTTCGAGATGATCAAGCAGGGCGCGCTGCAAGTCCCAACCCGCTTTGATCGCCACGAGCTTGCCGCAACGCGCCTGGTGCAGCGCGTCCATCACTTCGCCGATGATGTCGAGCTGCAGCTGGTTGTCGGCGGCATTGCCGATGCGCACGGGGCGCGAGCCCTCATATCCGGGCAGCCACGGCACCTGCCATTCCGTCAACCGGCGCTCGCCGGCGATGCCGTACAGGGGCTGCATCTGCGCGGGACTGCCGGCGATGGTGCGCAGCAGCCAATCCCGCCAGGACACGGCTTCCTCGTAATAGCCGCCGTTCATCAGCGACAGCAGCGTGAAGGTCGCGTCGCGCAGCCAGCAGAAGCGATAGTCCCAATTGCGGCTGCCGCCGATCTGCTCGGGCAATGACGTCGTCGCGGCGGCGACGATGCCGCCGGTCGGACGATAGGTGAGCGCCTTGAGGGTAATGAGCGAGCGCCGGACGACTTCGGTCCAGGGTCCGACATCGACGCATGCACCCGACCATTCGCGCCAGAAGGCCTCGGTATCGGCGAGCGCCGCCTCGGGGTCGACGGGGTCGGGCACCGGCCCGTGGGACGGCGAATAGGTGAGGACGAAAGGCACGCGCTCCCCCGCGGATACGGTGAATTCGCCCACGGTCTTCATGTCGACGCCGCGCACCGGGACCGGCGTGCGCAATACCGCCATGTCGGGCCCGGCAATGGCGCGCAGCGTCGTCTCGTCCATCCGCGTGACCCACGGCACCAGCGCGCCGTAGTCGAAGCGGAGAATGAATTCGGTGCGCATCGCCAGCCGGCCGCGTCTGCCGACGACGATACGCACCACGTCGGAGGCTTTGCCGCGCGGCGGCATGAAATCGATCAACGTGACCGCGCCGTCCGGCGTCTCGAAATCGGTCTCCAGGATGAGCGTATGGTCGCGGTAGCGGCGCGTGATGCGCGCCAGGCGATCGGCGGGCGCGATGAGCCAGCGACCATGCTCCGGCGTGCCGAGCAACGCGGCCAAGCAGGCGCCGCCGTCGAAGCGCGGCCAGCACAGCCAGTCGATCGAGCCGTCGCGCGCCACCAGCGCCGCAGTCTCGCAGTCGCCGATCAAGGCGTAGTCTTCTATCCGCGCTGGCATTGCCTCCCTTAGACGCGGGATCGGGCCGATGAGTTCCCGGCAACTTCTTGGCTAGGGACCGCTTCCGGTGCCCGGCGCGCTAATCCAGCACCAGGGTTTCCGACTTGAGGTAAGCGCTCTCCGGCAGCCAGGGATGCACGGGATGGTCGGGCGCGGCGCCGGCGCTGCGGAGGAGGCGCCCGCCTCGGCCGGCATCCTCGAGCCCGCGACGCACCGCTTCGGCGAAATCGGGCGGCTCGACGTTGTGCGAGCAGGAGGCGATGAAGAGCGTGCCGCCGGGCTCGACCAGCGTCGCCGCCAGCCGCGCCAGCTTGCGATAGCCGCGCAGGCCCGGTCCCAGGTCCTTCTTCGACTTCACGAAGGCCGGCGGGTCGGCAACGACCACGTCGAAGCGCTCGCCCGTCGCGACCAGGCGCGACAGCTCGCCGAAGGCGTCGGCGCGCTGAAAGCGACAGCGCTGGCCGACGTCGTTGAGAGCCGCCGACTGGGCGGCGAGCGCGAGCGCCGGCTCGGAGCGGTCGAGCGCCAGCACCGCATCGGCGCCGGCGAGCGCCGCCTGCACGGCGAACCCCCCGGCATAGCAATAGAGATCGAGCACGCGCGCGCCGGTGCTCAAGCCCGCGACGAAGCGGCGGTTGTCGCGCTGATCGAAGAACCACCCGGTCTTCTGGCCCTCGCGCGGATCGGCGAGAAAGCGCGCGCCGTTCTCGACGAGCTCGATGGGTCCGTCGAGCTCGCCCTTAGCGATGCGCAACTCGGGCTCGAGCCCTTCGAGCGCCCGCGCCGGGCTGTCGTTGCGCAGCATGATCGCGCGCGGCGCCAGCACCGCCTCGCAAGCGGCGAGCCACTCCGCCTCGAGCCGCGCCATGCCGGCGGTGTTGAGCTGCGTCACCAGCACCTCGCCGAAGCGGTCGGCGACGGCGCCGGGCAAGCCGTCGGCCTCGGCATGGACGAGGCGGTAATAGGGCTCGCCATAGAGGCGCCGGCGCAGCGCCAGCGCGCTCTCGAGCCGCGCCGCGAAGAAGGTGCGGTCGATCGTCCGCTTGGCGTCGCGGTCGAGGAGGCGCGCTGAGACCAGCGTGTGCGCGTTGAAGGTCGCGACGCCGAGCGGCTCGCCGCCCGCCTT
>DASVOY010000749.1:0-2816 GCA_036383115.1 Allostellaceae bacterium | reverse complement strand
GGCGGCGGCGATGAGCCCCACGCCGCGCACCTCGCCGACCAGCGGGTGATCGGCGAAGCGCCGCATCGCGTTCTGGAGCCGCGGCGCCACCTTCCGCACCTGGGCGACGATGTCCCGCTCCTCGTAGATCTTCAGCGTCTCGAGCGCCACGGCGCAGCACACCGGGTGGCCCGAATAGGTGAAGCCATGCGCGAACTGGCCGAGCTTCTCGCTCTGCGCCACGAAAGCCCGGTAGATCTCCTCGGAGATCACCGTCGCCGAGATCGGCAGGTAGGCGGAGGAGAGCGCCTTCGCCATGGTGATGATGTCCGGCTTCAGCCCGTAGGTCTCGCTGCCCCACATGCTGCCGGTGCGGCCGAAGCCGCAGATCACCTCGTCGGCGATGAGCAGCACGTCGTATTTCCGCAAGACCGCCTGGATCTTCTCGAAATAGGTCTTGGGCGGCACGATCACGCCGCCCGCGCCCATCACCGGCTCGGCGATGAAGGCGGCGACCGTGTCGGGGTCCTCGCGCAGGATCTGCGACTCGAGGCTCTCGGCGAGCCGTGTGGCGAAGGCCTCCTCGGTCTCGCCGGGCTTGGCGAAGCGATAGTGGTGCGGGCAGTCCGCGTGGCGGATGTTGTCGATCGGCAGGTCGAAGTCGCGGTGGTTGTTGGGGAGTCCGGTGAGGCTCGCGGCCGCGACGGTGACGCCGTGATAGCCCTTCATGCGCGCGATGATCTTCTTCTTGCGATGCCTGCCGCGCGCATTGTTGTAGTACCACACCATCTTGACTGCGGTGTCGTTCGCCTCCGAGCCGGAGTTGCTGAAGAACACCTTCGACATCTTGACCGGCATGAGCCCGATGATCCGCTCGGCCAGCTCGGCGCCGGTGTCGTGGGTCTTGTGATTGAAGATGTGATAGTAGGGCAGGCGTCTCAGCTGCCGCGCCGCCGCCTCGACCAGCCGCTCCTCGCCGAAGCCCAGCGCCGTGCACCAGAGGCCCGCCAGCCCTTCGATGTATTCCTTGCCGTTCTCGTCATAGACATAGATGCCCTTGCCCTCGGTGATGACGAGTGGCCCCTCGCTCTCGTGCTTCTTGAGATGGGTGTAGGGGTGGAGGTTGTAGGCGATGTCGCGGCTGGCGGCGGAATTGCCTCGCTGCATGGCGTCGGTCCCTGCTGAAGGATGGCCGCCCACTATCGGCCCGCGCCGCCGGACGAGTCAAACCCGCACCCGGTCAACCCTCGGAGCGAATTCTTCCCGGGCTCCCCAGAATCATGCCTTGCCCGGGCCGCGCCGCGCGTTCGCCGCGTTGCGGCGAGACCTGGAGACGGCCGCCCAGAGCTGCGACCACCGGTCGCACTCTTCTCTGCAAGGCATTGATTTTCCTGTCATGCCGTTAGGCGTTCGCGGACGATCAACGAGATATCAACAAGCTTGTCCCCAGAGCGTCTTTGTTGCGCTGCGATTTCATTGGCACCGAGTCATGCAACCGACTATTTCTGTGCGCCTCGCGAACATTGGCTCGGGCGCTCTCATGGCCAGCTTCGATGACGATCTGCCGATCGGCGGCGATTTCGACATGGACCGGATCATCATCGATCCCGACTACCGCCGGCGCGTGCTCTTCCATCTACGGCAGGATCGCCTGCGCGCCGAGGCGGCGCGTTGTCCGCCGCCGCTCGAGGCGATGGCCGCTCGGCGCGACGACTGACACGGAACCTCCCAGCCTGGCGGCGATGCTCGAGCCGAGTGTCGCCGCCTTCTTTCGGCCGATCCGCTCAGTTGAAAGGCCGCGCTCCACTCCGCTAGCATCGGGGGTGGACCGAGACCTCGGGAGCGCCACCATGCCGATCGTCAACCGCATCGCCGATTTCCACGCCGACCTTGCGCAATGGCGGCATGAGATCCACGCCCATCCCGAGACCGCCTTCGAGGAGAAGCGCACCGCCGATTTCGTCGCGGCGCGGCTCGGCGAATTCGGCATCGAGGTGCATCGCGGCCTCGCCGGCACCGGCGTCGTCGGGACGCTCAGGGGCGCGAAGCCGGGCAGCCGCGCCATTGCGCTCCGCGCCGACATGGACGCGCTCCACATCCACGAGAAGAACGGCGTAGCCTACGCCTCGACCAATCCCGGCAAGATGCATGCCTGCGGCCATGACGGGCACACCACGATGCTCTTGGGCGCGGCACGCTACCTCGCCGAGACGCGCAACTTCGCTGGCACCGTGCATTTCATCTTCCAGCCGGCCGAGGAGAACGAAGGCGGCGGCCGGGTGATGGTGCAGCAGGGCCTCTTCGACAAGTTTCCCGTCGAGGCGGTCTTCGGCATGCACAACTGGCCAGGCATGCCCGCCGGCAAGTTCGCCATGCGCGCCGGGCCGATGATGGCCTCCTTCGACATCTTCGAGATCACCGTCAAGGGCAAGGGCTCGCACGCGGCCCTGCCGCATCTCGGCGTCGATCCCGTGGTGACTGCGGCGCAGGTTGCCACCGGCCTGCAGACCATCACCAGCCGCAACATCCATCCCTTGGAGAGCGCCGTCGTCAGCATCACCCAGATCCATGGCGGCGACACCTGGAACGTCATTCCCGACGAGGTCGTGCTGCGGGGCACGACGCGCTCCTTCAAACCCAAGGTTCAGGACGCCATCGAGCAGAGCATCCGCCGCGTCGCCGAGGGCATTGCGTCATCGATGGGCGCCACGATCGAGATGCGCTACGAGCGGCGCTATCCTCCTACCATCAACAGCCCGGCCGAGACCGAGACCGCCGCTGCCATCGCCGCCGAGGTGGTGGGCGAGACCAATGTCGATCGCGATCTGCTGCCGACC
>DASVOY010000748.1:0-2792 GCA_036383115.1 Allostellaceae bacterium | reverse complement strand
GGATCGCATGTTCCTCGCCGTCGGTGGCGAGCGCATTTCGGGCGTCGCCGATCCGACGCGCGAGAACACCAGCGCCGATGGCAAGGCCTCGTCGGTGCAGTTCCTGCGCTTTCCCTTCACCGCGAAGCAGAAGGCCGCCTTCCGCTCACCGGGCGCCCAGGTCGTCGTCGGCATCGACCCGGCCAATTACGGCCACATGGCGGTGATGCCCGAGGCGGTGCGTGCGGCGCTGGCGGACGATCTAAGCTAGCGGCCCCCCAGCCTCACCAGCACCGCGGTCGCGTCGTCGCGCGGCTTGAGGCGTGGGTGGCGGCGGCAGTCGGGGTCGGCGGCCTCGACGGCGCGCAGCTCGTCGTAGAGCAGGGCGAGGCCGCGCTCCTCCGCCGCGGCGAGAAGCGCGTCGTAGCTGTAGCGGCCATAGGCGTCGACCAGCCGGTAGAAGCCATCGGAGAGCAGGAGGAACGCCGCGCCGTCGCGCGCCGGCAGCCGCTCGATCTCGATATGGTCGAGGCCGCGCTCGGTGAGGTCGAGCGTCCAGTAGCCCTCGGGCAGGTTCCTCAAGCCCCGGTGACGCCGCGTCATCGGTAGGACGCGCCGCCAGATCTCGTCATGAGGCAGGCTCTCGGCGGCCTGGAGCCGGACGACCTCCTCGACGAGGCGGTCGTCGAGCGCGGTGACCTTCGACATGCCGAAGCAGCGAACCGCACCTTCGGCGCCGCGATGAACGATGCGGCAATCGCCCAGGCTGCAAAGCTCAACCCCGCCTTGCCGCAGCCGCATCATGGCGAAGCTGGCCCCGGGAAGATCAACCTCTGGCGCGTCCCGGCGCAGCGCCGCGCGCGCGAATTCCTCCTGCATGCGGCGGACGATCGGGCGCAGGATTTCCGCCGGCTCCTCGACGGTCGCGGCGCCGACCTGCAGCCCGCGATCGACCTGCTGGACGAACCAGAGCGCGTCGCTCGGGCCCGGCAGCACGCGCTGCTCGGCCAGCCCCGTGGCGCCGTCGAGGATCCAGGCGGCGCGGTCGAGCGCGCCCCAGCAATCCTCGTTGACCGCGCCCGCCGGCTCGCATACGGCATCGACGATGTGAAGCAGCAAAGCCTCCATCTACTGCGCCGCCTCGTTGGGATAGACACCCCAGATCTCGCCGCGGTTGAGCCAGCCCTTGATGCCCTGTGCCTCGACGCGGCACCACGGGCCACGGAACTCGAGCAGACGGGCGATGACGCCGGGCTCGGCGCGCGCCACCGCCGGCGAAGCCGCATTGGGCTCGGCATGGAGCGTGCGGACGCCGCCTTGGACGACGACGTTACGGCTCGCCACGAGCATGCGCTGATGCACCCAGCCCTCGAGGCCCTGAGCGTCGCGGATCTTGCGCCAGACGTCGAACTCGGCCAGGACCTCGACCGGCATGCCCTTTCGGGTCAGCACCCACTCGATCGGATAGCGCTCGCCGGGGCCCGTGCGGAGATTGACTTCGTCGGCGCGCAGGCTGACGAAGCGCGGCACCCCCTTCTCCGCCGCCACCGCTCCCGCCGCGCCGACGAGCGCCAGAACGGCCGCCAGGAGCAGGGCCATGCGGGTAAGCGCGCGAAGGTGCCGGAAGCCGCGGAACACGGCTCGATCCTCTAACCCTCTAGACTCTCCGGGTCAAGCGCGGCGCAGGCTGGACACTCGCGGCGCCGCTTGGTATGGGCATGGGATAACCGGTCGACAGAGGGCCGGGGTGAGGGAGCCATGGCGCCGAAGAAGCCGCTCGTCATCGTCACGCGCAAGCTGCCGGACGTGATCGAGACGCGAATGATGGAGCTCTTCGACGCGCGCCTCAACGACGACGATGCGCCGATGACGCAGGCGCAGCTGGTCGCCGCCGCGCAGCAGGCCGACGTGCTGGTGCCGACCATTACCGACCGCATCGACGCCGCGGTGCTGGCGCAGGCGGGCCCGCGCCTCAAGCTCATCGCCTCCTTCGGCAACGGCGTCGACCACATCGACCTGGCGTCGGCGCGCACGCGCGGCATCACCGTGACCAATACGCCGGCCGTCCTCACCGAAGACACCGCCGACATGACCATGGCGCTGATCCTCGCCGTGGCGCGCCGGTTGAGCGAGGGCGAGCGGCTGATCCGGCAAGGCAAGTGGCAGGGCTGGGGCCCGACCTTCATGCTGGGGCATCGCCTCTGGGGCAAGCGGCTCGGCATCGTCGGCATGGGCCGCATCGGCCAGGCGGTGGCGCGCCGCGCGCGGGGGTTCGGCCTCTCGGTCCATTACCATAATCGCCGCCGCGTGCCCGAGGAGGTCGAGCAGGAACTGGAGGCGACCTATTGGGAAAGCCTCGACCAGATGCTGGCGCGGGTCGACATCGTGTCGGTCAACTGCCCGCACACGCCAGCGACCTATCATCTGCTGTCGGCACGCCGCCTGAAGCTGCTCAAGCCGACGGCCTATGTGGTCAACACCGCGCGCGGCGAGGTGATCGACGAGAACGCGCTGACCCGCATGCTGCGCAACGGCGAGCTGGCCGGCGCCGGACTCGACGTGTTCGAAAACGAGCCGGCGATCAATCCCAAGCTGCGCGAGCTCGACAATGTCGTGCTGCTGCCGCATATGGGATCGGCCACCATCGAAGGCCGCCTCGACATGGGCGAGAAGGTCATCATCAACATCAAGACCTTCACCGACGGCCACAAGCCGCCTGACCGCGTCCTGGAGACGATGTTTTAGACCTCTTTTGGGAACCTACCCCTCGCCCCGGCCCTCTCCCGCGATCGTCTGATCGCGATGCGCCCAGC
>DASVOY010000747.1:0-4765 GCA_036383115.1 Allostellaceae bacterium | reverse complement strand
TCGAGCTGAAGCCGGCGCCGGGCGCCGAGGCGGCCACTGGCCGCGCCGCCGCCGCCATCCTCGCCGAGCGCTGGCCGGCGCAGCTGCCGGCGCCGGTGGTGTCGAGCTTCAAGCCAGCGGCGCTGGCCGCGGCGCGCGAGGTGGCGCCTCACCTCACGCGCGCTTTGTTGGTGGGCGCCGTGCCGCGCGATTGGCACCGGCAGGTCGATACGCTCGGCTGCACCATGCTGCATGCCGACCAGCGGCGGCTCGATGCGCCGGCCGTCGAGGTGGTGAAGGCCGCGGGATTTCCGTTGTTCGCCTATACCGTGAACCTGGCTAGACGCGCGCAGGAGCTGTTCTCCTGGGGTGCCGACGCAGTGTTCAGCGATTGCCCGGACCGGGTCGGCGCGGGGCTCGGCGATCACGCCATTTGATTATCGCCGGCAGAACCCATACATAAAAGGTGTTTGGCGCGGGGGCGCGCCTACGGGGGGTTGGGAGAACATGTGATCGCATTGAAACCGCTGGTGATTTCCGGCCGCGAGGTGCTGCCGCTGGTCGAAGGCGGCAAGGGCATCTCGATTTCGAACGGCGAGAGCTCCGGCGCCTGGGCGGCCTGCGGCGGCGTCGGCACCTTCTCGGGCGTCAATGCCGATACCTATGACGCCCATGGCCGCCAGCTGCCGCAGCTTTACCACGGCCGCACGCGGCGGGAGCGGCACGAGGAGCTGATTGCGTTTTCCATCGCCGGCGGCATTACCCAGGCGCGCATCGCGCATGAGCGCTCCAACGGCCAGGGCCGCATCCACATGAACGTGCTGTGGGAAATGGCGGCGGCGGAGCGCATCCTGCACGGCGTGCTCGAAGGCGCGCGTGGTCTCATCCACGGCGTCACCTGCGGCGCCGGCATGCCCTACAAGATCGCCGAGATCTGCGCGCATTACGGCGTCCACTACTACCCCATCGTGTCTTCGGCCCGCGCTTTCCGCGCGCTGTGGAAGCGCGCCTACCATAGGTTCCGCGATTGGCTCGGCGGCGTCGTCTACGAGGACCCCTGGCTCGCCGGCGGGCACAACGGCCTGTCCAACAGCGAGGACCCGGAGAACCCCGAGGCGCCGCTGCCGCGCGTCGTGGAGCTCAGGCGGCTGATGCACGAGTTCGGCCTGGCCGCGACGCCGATCTTCATGGCGGGCGGCGTGTGGTGCCTCAACGAATGGCAGGACTGGCTCGACAGTCCCGAACTCGGGCCCGTGGCCTTCCAGTTCGGCACCCGTCCCCTGCTGACCAAGGAAAGCCCGATCTCGGACGCATGGAAGCGCAAGCTGCTGACGCTCCGGGAAGGCGACGTCTATCTCAACCGCTTCAGTCCGACCGGCTTCTATTCCTCGGCGGTGCGCAACAATTTCCTCAACGAGCTTCAGGCCCGCTCGGAGCGACAGGTCGCCTATTCGGTCGAGCCCGTGGGCGATCATCTGGCGCCGCTCGAGGTGGGCGCCCGAAAGCGCGTCGTCTACCTGACGCCGCATGACCGCGAGCGCGCGGTCACCTGGATGAACCAGGGCTTCACCGAGGCGCTGCGTACCCCGGATTCGACCCTGATCTTCGTCGCGCCGGACAAGGCGCTGGAGATCCGCGAGGACCAGATCAACTGCATGGGCTGCCTCAGCGCCTGCCAGTTCTCCAACTGGGCGCAGAACGAGGAAGGCAGCACCGGGAAGAAAGCCGATCCCCGCAGCTTCTGCATCCAGAAGACGCTGCAGAAGATCAGCCACTCCGAGGATGTCGAGTTCCAGCTCATGTTCGCCGGCCACAACGCCTACCGCTTCGCCAGCGACCCCTATTACGCCAACGGCTTCATCCCGACCGTGCGCGAGTTGGTGGAGCGGCTCCAGACCGGCCATTGACGCGGGGGAGCGTTGGCCTTTGCGCCGGCGGCGATCCTGGGCTAGAATGATTCTGTTTTAGGGTTCTTGCTCTGCGGGATGCCGTCCCACAGGGGGGTCATGAGCGCACGTCCTTTCGCCAACGCCATCGAGCTGTTGCGCGCTGCGGGCCTCCGGCCGACCCGCCAGCGGCTGGCTCTGGCGCGTCTCCTCTTCGACAAGGGCGACCGTCACGTCACGGCCGAGCAGATCCACGGCGAGGCGCAGGCCGCCTCGGTGCCGGTGTCGCTCGCCACCGTCTACAACACGCTGCATCAGTTCATCGCCGCCGGGCTGCTGCGCGAAGTCGTGGTCAATTCCGGCCGATCCTATTTCGACACCAACGTCAGCGACCACCACCACTTCTTCTTCGAGAATAGCGGCCGGCTCGTCGATATCCCCGGCGACCATGTCGCGGTCACCAGCCTGCCAGCGCCGCCCGCAGGCACCGCGATCCGCCGCGTCGACGTCATCATCCGTGTCGAGCCCGCTGCCGGCGAGTGAGCGCGCAGGCAACGCTTGGGGCGTTCCGCCAATTTGCTGAAAATTATTGTTTAGAGCTATTCTAATCTATTGACTCGTGCTTTTGCCGGGTTCATAAGAACGAGAGCCGTGCGGCTCGAGCACGGCGCCGGATATACTCGCCAACCGAGGAGGGAGCTCATGGCGAAACTCAAGGGATCGAAGACCGAGAATAATCTGAAGGAAGCCTTCGCCGGCGAGAGCCAAGCCAACCGCCGCTATCTCTATTTCGCGCAGAAGGCCGACGTCGAGGGCTACAACGACGTCGCCGCGGTGTTCCGCTCGACTGCCGAGGGCGAGACCGGCCACGCCCATGGCCATCTTGAATTCCTCGAGGAAGTGGGCGACCCCGCGACGGGCAAGCCGATCGGTCCCACCGGCGACAATCTCAAGGCGGCGATCGCCGGCGAGACGCACGAATACACCGACATGTATCCGGGCATGGCGCGCACCGCGCGCAACGAGGGATTCGACGAGATCGCTGACTGGTTCGAGACGCTGGCCAAGGCCGAGAAGTCGCATGCCGGCCGCTTCCAGAAGGCGCTCGATCAGCTCGCCTGAGCTGCCCCCTTTGAGACCTGAAGGATGCAAGGGGCGCATGATCTGCGCCCCTTCGCGTTCCGGGCTTGCGCGAGGAAACTGAACGACATGCGGGAAGGCAGTCTCGACGCGCCGACGCGCCACATGCTCGACTGGCAGAACCCCGATTTCTACGACCGCGCCAAGATCGACGCGGAGATGCATCGCGTCTTCGACATCTGTCACGGCTGCCGGCGCTGCTTCAATCTCTGCGACAGCTTCCCGCGGCTGTTCGACATGATCGACAACTCGCCGACGGGCGAACTGGACGGCGTCGATCACAAGGATTACGCCAAGGTAGTCGAAGCCTGCAAGCTCTGCGACATGTGCTTCATGACCAAGTGCCCCTACGTGCCGCCGCATGCGTTCAATCTCGACTTCCCGCATCTGATGCTGCGCTACCGCGCGGCGGATTACCGCGAGGGCAAGCTGTCCTGGACGCAGCGCCAGCTGGTCGAGACCGACCGCAACGGCAAGCTCGCCGGCGCCGTCGCGCCAATCGCCAATTGGGCAACCAGGCTCGATAACGGCATGACGCGCCCCGTGATGGAGAAGGTCGCCGATATCGACCGGCGCGCCGCGCTGCCCAAATTCCACGGCCGCAGCTTCACCATGCGCGCCAGGAGCCATGCGCCGGAGGTCAATGCGAGCGCGCCGGCGCATGGCCGCAAGGCCCTGCTCTACGCCACCTGCTTCGTCAACTACAACAATCCCCGCATCGGCGAGGCGGCGCGCGCCATCCTCGCCAAGAACGGCGTCGCCACCGAGGTCGCCTATCCCGGCTGCTGCGGCATGCCGCATCTCGAGCAGGGCGACATCGCCCGCGTCGCCGAGAGCGCGCGGAAGGTTGCGGCGGCGCTCGCCCCCTATATCGAGCAGGGCTACGACGTCGTCGCGCTGGTGCCGTCCTGCGCGCTGATGCTGAAATTCGAGTGGCCGCTGATCCTGCCGGAGGACGGCGCGGTGAAGCGGCTGGCGCAAGCGACCTTCGATGCCAGTGAATACATCGTCGACATCGCCAAGAAGGAAGGGCTCGCCCCCGGGCTGCAGGCGCTGCCCGGCGGCATCACGCTCCACCTCGCCTGCCATGCGCGCGCGCAGAACATGGGGCAGAAGGCGGCGGAGATGCTGCGCTTGCTGCCGCAGCCCGAAATCGCCGTGATCGAGCGCTGCTCGGGCCATGGCGGCTCCTGGGGCGTGCTCAAGGAGAATTTCGACGTGGCGCTCAAGGTCGGCAAGCCGGTCGCGCGCCAGGCGGCGAAGAACGGCAAGGCCTTCGTCGCCTCGGAGTGCCCGCTCGCCGCGACGCATATCCAGCAGGGCATGGCGGCCCTCGACGGCGAGGCCAAGGCGCCCGCCGAGACGTTCCATCCGATCGAGCTCTTCGCCCGTGCCTACGGGCTGTTGCCGGCATGAGGAGCGCAGCCATGGCCCAGAAGCGCCAGCTCACCCGCGCCGACGTCCTGCCGACCGAGCAGTATGCGCGCGACCGGCGCGAGCAGCGCCGCCGCATCAGCGAGATCAAGCGCACCCGCCGCGTCGAGGTCGGGCCGTTCTGCACCTTCTATTTCGAGAATTACGACACGATGTGGCACCAGGTGCACGAGATGCTCTACATCGAGCGCGGCGGCGAGGCGCAGATCGCCGACGAGCTCGATGCCTACAACCCGCTCATCCCGCAGGGCGACGAACTCGTCGCCACGGTGATGATCGAGATCGAGGATCCGCTCCAGCGCGAACGGACTCTGGCGCGGCTGGGC
>DASVOY010000746.1:0-2127 GCA_036383115.1 Allostellaceae bacterium | reverse complement strand
CATTCGCTACGGAAGCGAGGGCTTCAAGGATGCGGTCAAGCGCATCACCAATGGCGATGGCGCCAACGTCGTCTTCGATCCCGTCGGCGGCGCGGTCTTCGAAGAGAGCCTGCGCTGCATTGCCTGGGGCGCCCGCCTGCTGGTGATCGGGTTCACCGGCGGGATCGGCGCGGCCAAGACCAATCTCGTGCTCATCAAGGGAGCCGCGGTGATCGGCGTGCGCGCCGGCGAGGCCGCCCGCCGCGACCCGATGCTCCGCGCGCGACAGATCGAGGCGTTGAGCACGCTCGCCGCGGCCGGCCATCTCCGTCCGCACATCTCGCACACGCTGCCGCTCGAGCGTTGGGCGGAGGCGATGCGGCTCGTCAGCGAGCGTCGAGCGATCGGCCGCGTCGCTTTGCTCACGCGCCCGGCTTGAACGACGGGATCGCCGCCGGCCGAACCTGTCGCCGACCGACGAAATGCTCCGGAGTGGAAGCTCCAGAAGCGAGGAATTTCGCTCAGCGCGGGTCGGCGATTTCCTTGAGTGCGTCGCGGGAGAGAATGTAGATCCATCCCTTGTCGAGGCGAATCACGCCGCGATCTTGCCACTGTCGGAGACAGCGGTTCACACTTTCGCGCGCGCCGCCGATCATATTGGCGAGCTCGCGCTGGGACAGAGAGAGCTTGGTGCTTCGCTGCGCGGTCCCGGAAGATGCCGGATCGCTCGTGGCGCGCAGCAGCGCCTTGGCCAGGCGGACCGGCACCTCCAGGAAGGCAATCTCCGTGAGATGCTCGTCTGCGCGGCGCAGCCGATCGCAGAGAACTTCCAACAGTTTCTGGCTGACTTCGGGATGCTCCCTGATGAAAGGCAACAGGTCACGGCGCTCCAGCACCAGCAGCTCGCAGCTCGTCAGTGCCACCGCATCCGCCGTGCGTTCTTTCCCATCGAGCAGAGCGATCTCCCCGAATACCTGTCCGGCCTCGATATCGGCCAGCACGATCTCCTTCCCCTGCGGCGACGGCACCGTGATCCGCACCGACCCGGCAAGCACCGCCATCATGCTCTGACCGGACGAGCCGATACGAAAGATCACATCGCCTTGACCGAAGCACCGACGGTGAGCACGCGCCGCGAGCTGCCGCCGCGTATCGTCATCCAGACCTCGGAAGAGGCCACATCCTTCGAGCAGACGATGGCCGTCTCCGAGCGCGGGTTCTGATATCGTCGGCACGATGGCTCTCCTCGGCTGCCCAAGATCAAGGCGGCGAGGCTTCGGTTGCAAGCCCGCGATGCTTCAGCAGGGCCTCGATCCTCGGCTCCCGGCCACGGAAGGCGACATAGAGCTCCATGGGATCGCGCGTGTCGCCGGCGGCATAGATATTCTTGAGCCGCGCCGCCAGGGCCGGTTCGAACACATTCCCGGTTTCCGAGAAAGCCTCGAAGCCGTCGGCGTCGAGCGCCTCCGCCCAGAGATAGGCGTAGTACCCGGCGGCGTAGCCGCTGCCCGCGAAGAGATGCTGAAAATGTGCCGGGCGGTGACGCACGCCGATCTCCGCGGGCATCCCGATCTTCGCGAGGATTTCGCGCTCGAACAGCACCACGTCGATCGTGTCCGGCGCGCGGTGGGTGTGGAAGGCGAGATCGAGGAGAGCGGCGGCCGTGTACTCCACCGTCGCAAAGCCCTGGTTGAAGTTGCGCGCCGCGAGCAGACGGCGCAGCAGATCCTCCGGGATCGGCGCACCGGTCTCGTAATGGACCGCGTAGGTCCGCAGCATCTCCGGTGTCGACATCCAGTGCTCGTAGATCTGCGACGGGAACTCGACGAAATCCTGCCGGACGGCGGTGCCGGACTGCGAGGGGTAGCGAACCCGGCTGAGCAAGCCGTGCAGCCCATGCCCGAACTCGTGAAACAGCGTCTCCGCCTCATCGAAGCTGAGGAGCGTCGGCTCGCCCTTGGCGAAATTGTTGTTGTTCACGACGATGGGCGTGATCTCGCGCTCGAAGTCCTCCTGGTCCCGGTAGCTGCTCATCCATGCGCCCGAGCGCTTACCGGAGCGCGCGAAGTTGTCGTGCAGGAAGAGGCCTACATGACGGCCATCGCCGCCGCGCACCTCGTAGACGCGCACATCCTCGTGGTAGATGGG